>JBARSG010000374.1:0-1940 GCA_049644625.1 Desulfobacterales bacterium
GCTCAAAAGCAGTGGAGAGGTTATCCGGGGCTGGCTTGGAGTGGGTATCCAGGACATCAGCAAGCAAGTCGCAGACTATTACGGAATAAAATCAAGAAAAGGCGTTCTGGTTACGGAAGTTTTTCCGGACGACCCTGCGGATAAAGCCGGAATAGAGCCCCAGGATATTATTTTGTCCATTCATGGAAAAGAAGTAGGGACTGCCAGAGAAATTACCAGCATGATAGCAGATACCGGTGTCGGCGAAACCGTAAAGATCAAAGTATTACGAAACGGAAAAACCCGGACCTTTAAAGTTAAAATTTCAAAAAGAGAAGAGACCAGGATTTCCGCCAGAAGTACCCGTAAAGAAAAGCAGACAGAGCTCGGGATTAGCGTTGAAAATGTTACCCCTGAGATTGCGCGTCGATTTAATCTCAAAGAGGCCAAAGGTGTTATTGTAAGCACTGTGGAACCGGACAGTAAGGCTGAGGAGGCGGGACTTAGAAGGCTTGATATTATCAAGGAGATTAATCATAAAAGCATTCAAACGGTTAGCGATCTTAACAAAGTTATCAGCGAGATCAAAAAGGACGAACCTATCCATATGTTTATCTGGCGAACAAATCGAGGTTTCCTGGTAATAAAGATGATAAAGTAGATTCTCAGGCGTCCATGCTCGTAATACTCAAAAAACAAATTGTCATAGCTGATATCTATAAAAGTTTTTAATTTCCTTGACAGGAAGTTCAATAGTTATGTATAGTTTTTGGTTCTGGTGGCAGCATTTGCCGGAAAAAATGAGCCCTGTTATCTTTGAAATCGGATGGTTCAAGCTCCAGTATTACGGGCTGATGTATATCATCGCTTTTGCCGTTAGTTATGTTCTGGTTCTGTATCGTGTCAGACATGAAAAACGCTTCAGGGTTTCTGGTGATGATGTTCAAAACCTCATGCTGTTTATAATCATCGGAGTTATTGCCGGCGGGCGTTTGGGATATGTGCTGTTTTACAATTTGTCATACTATCTCAGTAACCCTCTCGAAATATTTTTACCATTTCAATTTTTAAACGGTACCATAAGGTTTGCCGGTATTTCAGGAATGTCTTTCCACGGCGGCCTTATGGGCGTGCTTATATCCGTCTGGCTGTATATTCGTAAAACAAAATTGAATTTTTGGGAGATGGCCGATTTGTTTGCGCCGGTCGTGCCCCTGGGATATACATTCGGACGGCTCGGTAATTTTATTAACGGTGAATTGTACGGCAGGATAACATCGGCACCCATGGGGATGCATTTCCCCCTTGCTCCGGGAACCGATCTCAGGCATCCTTCACAACTATATGAAGCCTTTTTTGAGGGCATTTTTCTCTTTGCAGTTCTGTGGAATCTGCGAAAACTGCAAAAACCCCGGGGAGCAATGCTCGCTTTTTACATCATAGGCTACGGTACGGTCAGGTTTTTCATAGAATACTATCGCCAGCCCGATGCCCAACTCGGTTTTATATTCATGTCATTTTCCATGGGCCAGATACTTTGCGGTATGATGATGATTGGCGGTATTGCTTTATACCTCTATTTATATCGAATTGAAAAGCAACAGACCGTTCTGTCGTAACATGGATTCGCATATAATTTGTCTGACTTATATGTACTTAATTACACAATATGAAATAAATACCATAGATTTTGTGAACTAAATGTAATAATCATTCTCAAGAAGCCGAATCGCAATTTAATAACCTGCTAATATTATTACATTTATATTTCATTTAAATTTTAGTCAATTGTGCACGATTTTTGCAGGATAAGACTTAACAAGAAAAAGCCAAACCCCGGGTGACCGGGGGACGGAAAACCACGGATCTAAACAAAGACAGCCGGGTTGCCTTGGGAAGTAAGGTAATCCGGCTTTTTTAATTCTAACCGCTCAACACTCAAACCAAATCTAATTTAAAGG
>JBARSG010000375.1:0-1510 GCA_049644625.1 Desulfobacterales bacterium
ATATCTGGATGCGTCGTAATTTCAGGCGACAAGTAGCTATCGTCGGGTCTGATGAAGAAGCTAAAAACATTATAAACCATATCGTTAATCACAATGCTCCCTATTGGGTCGCCGGCATAGTCGGGGAATCCGGCCCGGACATTTCTTTTCCCAAACACAGACTGGGTGCGCTAAAAGGATTGCCGGACATTGTGGAACAGAATAAAATTGAGGAAATAATTGTTACTGATGAGAATATAGATAAAGTAACTCTCATTTCTCTGCTGGATTATTGCACGAACAAGGGGCTTACCGTATGGTTTCCACAAAAATTGATGCCAATTATTGGTATGAAATTAAATATAGACAATTTTTGCGATCTTCAAATGATCCGACTTTGTTCACAGAAATACACCTGGTTATTTAATAAAATAAAGCATGGACTTGATGCACTGATGGTACTGCCGATATTTGTACTGCTATTCCCTCTTTTTTTATTAATAAGTATTGCAATAAAACTGAATTCCAAAGGACCGGTTTTTTACCGAGCCAAAGCAGTGGGCAAGAATGGTAGAATTTTTACAATGTATAAATTTCGCTCCATGAGGTTAAATAATGGATCAGATATTCATAAAAATTACGTAATCAAACTTATCAAAGGCGAGATTTCCAAAGGAGACGATAAAGATCATCCCCTAAAAATAACTGACGATCCAAGGATCACTTCAGTTGGTAAAATTTTAAGAAAATTCAGCCTTGATGAATTGCCACAACTGATCAATGTGTTAAAAGGTGATATGAGCTTGGTAGGCCCCAGGCCATGCCTTCCGTATGAGTACGAAATATATAAGGACTGGCATAAAAAACGCATGAGCGTTCGTCCGGGGATTACCGGTTTGTGGCAGGTGGCAGGGAGAAGTTCGGTGGTGTTTGAAGATATGATTTTGCTTGACCTGTACTACATATATAACCGGGGTCTTTCCCTGGATTTTAGTATATTATACGAAACCATTTTTGCGGTCCTTGGGAAGCGAGGGGCACATTAATTTCTTGTTTGTAAATTTTATATTTTTTAAGGATCTTTTATGCAGTAAAATATAGCCAGGTTAAATTTTTCAAGAAATTTTGACAAAAATAGTCCTAAAAGGCATGCATTAGAAGGCGGGGAAAATTTTCCCGCCTTTTTTTATGGCCTACTTATTTTTACCTCGCTTGCCCGTCTTTTTGCCGTGTCAAAATTACAACAGGGGCTAAAGTTTCGCGTCCCTAAAAACGCGTTCGGTATAATTTTTCAATTTAGTTTAAATTTTAGGGTGACATGTACCGATAGATATGCTATGAGACTATCGATTAATGGTCTTTTCGCACAATCTCTGCGTTATGCTCAAAAAATAATCCTCGGAATATTAAATATATGCCTGCCTGCCCCGTAGGTCCGGCAGATCGTACCGGGGTGGTTATTTTTTTCGCATGCCTTGATCTTGAACGAAAATCCTCATTAATCAACAGACTCATGCTATGGAGTCTAAAA
>JBARSG010000376.1:0-2941 GCA_049644625.1 Desulfobacterales bacterium
TGTGTAGATGGTCCCGGGACAACAAGCCTCTGTAATTTGATAAACCTTCCTCCAAATTTGATCAAATGATTGATTTCCTTTTTGCCTTTAGCGCCTATCCACAATTCGTGGAGCACTGGATGGACCAGATACATGATCTTGTTGAATCCATTGATCTCATCCTGAAAAAGACCGTTATTAAAAACCCCGATATACACGCTTGTGTCAAAAACTACTTTTTCCTGCACCCGTTCAGATCTCCTCAAACTCAAAACTTCCTGCGCCTTCCAGGGTCACCTCTGCGATCTGCAGATCTGCATCAAATTGTTTGAGAACGGTATTTATTGCCTCTTTCTCCGATTTGGCTTTCAGGGCTGTTTTGATTCGATTGATCTGGTCTTGATCCAATTCAATGGTTTTCTTTACAAGTGCCATTTTTACCTCCATCTAATACATTGAAAACATATGTATCGTATGGTTTAATGGTAAGCGAGAGCATTTTGTTTGTCAGGGTTTAAATTGTGTCTGATGAACAAACGCATGCTGTTCAAGAACTATACTATAACATTATTTGCCTGGTACATTTTCTTTTTCCAATTTTCAGATTGGGAATGACGAAGTCGGATGCTTCTCACATAAATATGCCTTAAAAATGGAGTCCAGGGACAAGAACGTAACCTTGAACCTCTGAACCCCTGGCCCAGACCGATCATCGGGACTATACATGCGAAAAATACAGTCTAAGCCTACTCAAGCACAGGTTTGGAATCATGCCACGAGTCGCACCAGGCGGTCTTAAACAGTCCATCCAATGAATACTCGAAAATCCACTTTCCTCACCTTCCTTTAAAAATCAATCCCCCTAAAGACGGGATCTTTGACTTTCCAATATTCCACCGTTCCATTATTCCCTGGCCCAGACCGAAATTGAGTGGTGTTCTTCTCAGGATTTTGTCTGTATATATGGCTATTCAATTGCAATTTACCAAGAAGTCGCGCCTCCCGATCCCGTCCTGGTCTCGGGACGGGGAGGGTGGGCCAGGTGCGAGGCAGGAACTCAGGCCTCCAAAAAATGACTTTATTCTTCCCGCCGAGGCGGGATAGAAATTCCGAGACGTTAAATTAACCGTAGATCACCCTGTTAAATCCAGTTTGCTGAATCTCTCATTAAGAAGATCAATGTATTGAGTCTTCATGGAATCAGATAAAAAGCATTTTTGAATAAGATCAGTCCATTTGGAAAATACATTTACGATGCGACTCACCGTTTGCTCTATAGATTTTTGGGTTAACTCAAGGCGCTCTTTTGCGAAATACACCAAAAAGTCATCTTTCCTCAGCTTATTTTTCTTACCGCCGAGTGGAAGTGCGATCTCTTCCTGGGAATTTAAAATAATCGTTGAGTTTAAGAGATCATAAGCCGGGGATAGTTCGACTTTCAAATCGCGCCGGATAACAGAAAAATTCTTTAAATGCATATCTTCATTTCCGACGAGGTAATTAAAAAGTGTTAGATTGAATAGTTTTAATTTTTCAATCGACGGAAATGTGCAGAACTGTTCGATAAGGGATATAATCTGCTCCATGGACGACTCATATTTGGTTTCTCGATCTTTTCCAGAAAGCTGAGCGAAATCTTCGACCGGTATTTTTTTATTTCTGCCCACTCGATCAAAGCGCCGGATGAAATAGGTCATGGTGTCATCTTTGGAATACACCAGACCATGCAAGGGGACATCGATCTCAATGAGTTTGGCCAACCGCATGGTCACATCTTCATTTTCCGGAACTTCCGTATAATTCATCGTCTGCGGTTTGAAAATATAGCGGCCGCCTGTGTCCACAATTTCAAAGATCTCATTTTTTACATTTAAGTTCACACTTAATTTGGGTTGAACACCCTGAATTGACATTTTAGCGGCTCTAACAATTGCCTCTCTGACCTGCTCCTCAGCAGAAAAGGGGAAGTCTTTTAAAGACTTCAATCTCGGTGAGAGTTTTTTCAAACCCTTAAGAGAATACTTACCACCTTCACATTCCTCATATGTAATTGGACATCGGTTCATTCTTTTTTCTCCTGAACGGTAATAGCACCCACCAGATCATTTCCCACCGCTATAAGCTGACTTAAGTAATCAAATTTATCAATTTTGCGCTGCTTCAAAAGGCCCTCAAGAAGAAGTCCTTCTGGCAACAGGCCATCGAAAAATGGAGGAAAACGGTCAAAAACAAATTCCTTTCCGTCCACCGGCATGGTTAACGCAATTGCAGGGCCATTATATCGTTCAAAATATGTAAACCGGTATTTTTTTCCGGCGTCTATTTCCTCTAAAATACCGGCCGGCATACCATGCATAGATACCTCAGCTCTTTTCATTTAGCACCTCCATTAGCGGACTTGTAAAAGTGATTTTTATATTTAGGGCCTTAAGCACCTTTTGCAAGGTTGAAAACCGAATGGTTTCCTTTCCTTTTTCGATATCATAAATAACGGTCTTACCCACACCCGCCAGATCAGCCAACTGATTTCGCGTCAGACCACTTTTTTTACGATGAAACAGAACGATTTCGCTCAACCTATAATCCAAAGCTCATACCTCCAAAACTTGCCGCCTTGGCGGCAAAATCATACAATTTATCCTTCTTATTGTCGGCTGAAATAATTGAATGCCTCTTTTACCGCCATAAAGGTAAATATTGTCCGTTTTTTTAGAAAAATAGAGATTTTAATATAATATAAACATTTTTACCGTTATAACGGCATAAAATCAAGCTAATTATACGTCTCGGAATTTGTATCCCGCCGCGGCGGGAAAAATAATGATATTTCGTCGAGGCCTGAGCTCTTGTCTCGTTTGAGCGGAGCGAACTAAGTTCAGGTATAGAAAATCCTTTTTTCAAAAGCGGCAAAGCCGCAATTTATAACTTGTTGTAAAAAAATTTTTTAAGACCTTAGTTATAC
>JBARSG010000377.1:0-1902 GCA_049644625.1 Desulfobacterales bacterium
ATAATGGGATTGAAGACGGGCCAGGCAGTCGGGTTTTAAAAAAAATAATAAAAAAAGGAGTACCTGTCTCAAAAATATAGATTAGGGTTGAAAGCAAGGCGCAGGCCAGTTAAAAAGCGGAGCATACACGTAGTATATGAGTATTTTTCACTGGCCTGTAATCCGCCTGCGGCGGACCAGAGCCTAAGATGTGTTTTTGAGATAGGTTCGAGCTAAAAATGTAAAGAGAGGTTTAACCCTTTTGCCTTAAGAAACCAGGAACCATTTATCTTGAGTCTTTGCGAAACTAACCAGGAGCGTTCGGCCCTTTTTGTGGCTACTTTGACATCCTTTATGGGGCCACTGATGATATCGGCCGTGAATGTGGCTTTGCCTGCCATTCAGGATGACCTGAACGCCGGAGCGGTGGGCTTGAGTTGGGTTGCTACCAGTTATCTTCTGGCCATGGCTGTTTTATTGGTGCCCATAGGTAAGATTGCCGATATCCATGGCCGCAAAAAGGTTTTTACCACCGGCCTGATCATCAATACAATTGCCGCCACCTTTGCCGCCTTTGTGCCCGGTCTGGGCTGGCTGATTGTCGCGCGAGTGTTTCAGGGATTAGGGGCCGCCATGTTCGTCACCACCGGAATGGCCATTTTGACCTCTATATTTCCACCCGAACGGCGGGGCCGGGTAATCGGCATCTATGTGGCCGCGGTTTATGTGGGGTTATCCGTGGGACCCTTTGTGGGCGGACTGCTGACACAGCATTTTGGATGGCGCAGTGTATTCGGTCTTATGCTGCCTTTGGGCACCGTGACAGTGCTGGTAACGATACGCTTCCTCAAGGGTGAATGGGCCGATGCCGTCAACGAACGCTTTGATGTAACGGGTAGTGTGCTATACGCCGGGGCTATTTTTTTGTTAGTGTTCGGGGCCACCGATCTTCCCGGTATGAAAGGTTTCCTGCTGGTGGCCGCCGGCTTTTTGGGACTGGCGGCATTTATCCGGCAAGAGCAACGCGTCGTTCATCCGGTTTTCGATGTCGCCCTGTTTCGCCGCAATCATACGTTTGCTTTTTCAAGCCTGGCCGCCCTGGTCAATTATGCCGCCACCTTTGCCCTGACTTTTTTGTTGAGTCTTTACTTGCAATACCTCAAGGGATTAGCGCCTCAGGTTACCGGTATGCTATTGATGTCACAGCCCACGGTGATGGCTCTCTTATCACCATTGGCCGGCCGCCTGTCGGATCGCATTGAACCGCGGATTCCATCCACCGTGGGCATGGCCATGACAGCGCTGGGATTAACTTTTTTTATTTTTTTGAAGGCCGACACCTCTTTGGGACTGATCGTGGCCAATCTGGTTTGGATCGGAGCGGGGTTTGCCTTTTTTTCTTCTCCCAACATGAACGCCATCATGGGCAGTGTGGATAAAAAGCATTACGGAATCGCTTCCGGTACCGTGGCCACCATGCGGCTTCTGGGCCAGTTGATATCCATGGCCGTGGCGACAGTGGTCCTGGCGATATTCATCGGGGACCGTCCCATTGAATCGACGGTCTTTCCCCTATTTTTGCGTAGTGTGCAGACCTGTTTTACTATTTCTGCGCTGCTCTGTGCGCTGGGGGTTTACTTTTCCTTCTTTCGAGGAAACCTGAAGCCATGATGCCGGACTATCGCACACTGCTGAATTGAATAAATAGAGGGTCCGTTCTTCATTCTTGACAAATATGGTTGGCTTCCGGGACGGGTTGGCTTCCGGCACGTCCGTAAATAAATAACTATCATAATCATAAGGCAATAGCAGGCTTGGAGTTAGGGACATCCTATCTTCCCCTTGTCAGGAACAAAGTATCTGGTTTAGATTCTTCTCCAATTGAATTGTAGAAGAGGGTCCCCGCTATAGGCGGATTTACAC
>JBARSG010000378.1:0-2713 GCA_049644625.1 Desulfobacterales bacterium
CCGGTAAAAGACCGTACCTCTCTGGGAGGGACCAACGTCAACCGCGAAGCCCTGGAACAGGGCCAGATTGATGTCTATATGGAATATACGGGAACGGCATGGATGACTTTTTTCAAGAAGAAGGAAATGGTACGAGATCCCATGGGGCTCTATGAAAAAGTCAAGGCTATTGACGCAAAGAAGGGCCTGATATGGCTGGCGCCGGCCAAGTTCAATAATACCTATGCCATCGTGATGTCGGCAAAAAAAGCGGATGAAATGGGTATTAAGAGCCTTTCGGATTGGGCTGCCTATATAAAAAAGAACCCTGGAAAGATGACGGTGGCGGTAAATGCCGAATTCTACTCAAGAGCTGATGGTTTCAAGGGGATGATGGGATATTACGGGGTCACATTTGGTAAAGACATCCCGGACGCAGATGTTAAAAAGATGGAAACCCCTCTTTGCAAAAAGGCTGTGCGAGATGGACAGGCCTTATGCGGTATGGCCTTTGCGACAGACGGGGAGATCAAGGCCTATAATCAGACGGTCTTAGAGGACGACAAAAGCTATTTCCCGATCTATAACCCCGCCCCTGTAATTCGAAAGGCTGTTTTAGATCAGTATCCGGAGATAAAATTCATCTTAAGCGAGATTGGGGCATCACTTGATACCGCAACCATGACGAGACTCAACTATAGAGTAAATGTCAACGGAGAAAAACCTGCATCGGTTGCAAAGAGTTGGCTTGAAGGCGTGGGGCTTGTGATTAAGAAGAAGAAGTAAAACCGTAAAGAAGTGTCTAAAGTGATCTAAAGTGCCTAAAGTGATCTAAAGTTGGAGTAATGAAGCAATTATAGCTTTAGGCACTTTAGACTCTTTTTATCGATACCGAACCAAACCGAAAAAACGCCTGAAGGCCCCTATAATTTTCCGAAAAAGTCCGCCGTATTTTCGTGCATAGGCCTCAACCATACTGTCAGATTCCTCATTCAATGCATATTGATCGCTCAATTTACCCCTGTTTTTTATCACCCATAGATAGAAGTCTGTCTCTGTCCTGTGAGGGAAGTATTTCATAATGCGGTTTTTTTGAATGACAGTCGCTAACGGTATATATACGTTATCGTACCAGGAACAGGCCGCTTCAGGGAGGGACACACCTTTTCCACTTACCTTCTTCATGTAGTGTTTATGGGCCTGGATATGTTCCATGAGGATGGGATACCCGCCCAAAAGGGTCAACCGGAGTCCTTGATGGGGACGATTCTTGTTAAGTTGGGTATCCTTAAGAAACTGATGATATGCCTCCTGGATGCCGAGTTTTTCCAGGTCCGTTTCTTTGTCCAGGGGAACATCGCATTCATATTCGTAGACATGGGCCTCAATATTTTTAACCCCTTTTGCCCGGGCTACTGACACCCTGTGATGACCATCCTTGACAAAATATGCGTCCTGAACCTTATACAATTCAACCGGCGGAAGATCATGGTGGGCATAATGGGCCTGGTCCACTTTTTTCCAGCGATCACGCAGATCTTCCTGCAGGGGAAGGAAGCGCCTGGTAAAACTCCTATACCGGCCTTCACTTCCCACAATACTGTCAACAATAACCGTCTTTGTCCCCAGGTCCTGAACAAACCAGATCTCCAGTTTATCCTTCACTTCATCAAAAGGGAGAAGACGGGTGGACTTTCGGTTAATAAATCCTTTCAGTTCATCCCAGAAGGCCTTTTGCATGGCAAGGGAAAAGTCAATATCACTTTGATGCTCTTTGTTTGCTTGCTGGAGCCTACTGTCGTCAAAAATTATCATCGCTAATCCCAAGCACTTTGTAATGGTTTGCATTGAAAAAAAAGATTTTCCACTTTGTCGATGACGCAAAGATTTTCACGAAGAATGTTCAAATGTTAAGGGAAATTAATATATTTTACTATAACAGACGAATCATTTTGACACAAAATATTTTTCTTGATAGCTATCACTTAATCAAAACAGCGCATCGTTTTCCAACTGTTTTCAGTTGAGATTTGCAGATGCCCTGCGTCCATATGCCATGGTGTCTGCCCAAAAGGGGGCTTACCCTGTGCAGCCGCGTCAGATTTTGCAAATTAAGACTCTGAACATTGTGGAAGGTTAATCATGGGCCTGACCGATTGTGCCATCCAATTTATTGTGGATACCGACTGGAAAAACGTGCCTGCTGCTGTACAGCATCAGGCCAAGCGCTGCCTGATGGATACGTTGGGGGCACTGATAGCGGGAAATGAGACGCCGGTAAGGGAAGTTATGACTCGTATGGCAAAAAAACAGCTATGCGGTGACGAGGCGACTATTCTCGTATCGGGCGAGCGGGTTTCAGTTGCGGGTGCTGTATTGGCAAATGGGTTTGCTGCCAACGCCCTTGACATCGACGACGGGCATCGGCTGGTTAAAGGACATCCAGGGGCCTGTACCCTTCCGGTAATACTGGCAGCCGGTGAAATGGTACCATCTTGTTCGGGCAAGGCCTTTCTGACTGCACTGGTTATCGGCTATGAAATTGGCATTCGGGCGGGTTTGATCCGTCATGCCCTTTATAGAACCTACCATTCATCTGGCAGCTGGGGTGCGATTTCCGGCGCTGCGGTAGCTGGAAAACTGTTGGGCCTTGATAAAAAAAGACTTTTTCATGCCATGGGTACTGCGGAATACCATGCGCCTATCGCCCCGATGATGAAGGGTATTGCTACTC
>JBARSG010000379.1:0-1976 GCA_049644625.1 Desulfobacterales bacterium
TCTCAACGCCATGCAGTTGTATCCGGGAGATGTATATCAACCGGAAACGTTTTTCGGCAAAGAGGCCGTCATTACCGAGGTTTTCAAAAATCAAGGTTACATTGCACCGGTTGTTGATTTAGACGCCGTAGAAGATCCGGCCGACGGAAATGTTGTGGTTTATGTCACTATGGACAAGGGGGAGTTTTTTCATATCCGGCGTTTTGAAATCACAGGAAACCAGGCTTTTTCCAGCGCGCGCCTTAAATTGCGGATCAAAACTTGCAAATCGCGGCTGACTCCGGATTTTATGAGGCGTTTTAAGAAAAAAACATTTAACAATGATATCAAAAACCTCATCCGGTTTTACCGAAAAAAAGGATATCCGGAGGTTGTCGTGAGCTCCGTTGTTAACAAAGATGCCAAAACTCAAAATGCTTCTATTTTAGTAACCATTGACGAAGGACCCCGGTATGACATTGAATTTCAGGGAAATAAGGAATTTTGGGATCTTACCTTTAAAAAAGATTTAATCCTGTTTAAGGAGGGGAATAACAAGGATTTTGGTCTAAGAAAAAGTATTCGCAACATAAAGAAACGGTACCGTAACGCCGGATATAAGGAATGCTGGATAGAGATGAAATCCGAAAGAAAACAAGACGCCGGCATGCCCGTGCGTAACATCCGCCTGTTGATTCATGAAGGGCCGCAATACCTTGTAAATTCCGTCAACCTCACCGGAAATCATGCGTTTGATTCAAAAAAGATCAAAAAACAGACCGTGACCCGAACACCGGGACTTATGGTAAACGGTGCATGGGTTCAGGAAACCCTGGAAGAGGATAAACGTGCGGTTACCTCTCTGTATCTCAAGCAAGGATATATGAATACGGTGGTAAACGATGAAATAACATCGCACAAGGACATTAAAGAAAACAAAACACATGTAGACATCACTCTGGACATCACGGAGGGGGTTCGGACGCTCGTAACGTCCGTAATGTTCCATGGGTTGACTGCGTTATCAGACGCTGAGGCCCTTGAGGCAATCACTTTGAAAAAAGGATCTATTTTTCGAGACTATATGATTCGCAGTGATGAAAACACGCTGTGTTCCCTGATTTCTGAAAAAGGATACCCCCATGTCAAAACAAAGGGGATTGCGGTCATCAGCAAGGACAATACCCAAGCCGCCGTAACCTATGAGGTTGATGAAGGACCTTTTGTTAGAATGGGCCAGGTGGCTTACACGGGGAATTTCCTCACCAAAGGACAGGTTATAGAAAATGAACTTGAACTCAATCCGAACGATCCGTTTTCGCTGAATAAATTTTTGAAATCTCAGCGCAATATCCGCGATATCGGAGCCTTTGACTCGGTGCGTTTTAAAACTTACGGCTTAAAGGAAAAGCAAGATAAAGTGAATCTGCTCCTGGAAGTGGAAGAGAAAAAGCCTTACTATATTCAATCTGGCGGAGGGTATGACACAGAAAGAGAATTTTACGCCAATATCCTGGCCGGAGACCACAACCTTTTTGGATTAAACAAGGGGGTTTGGGCCGGCGCGGAAATCAGCCAGATCGGGTACCGGTGGGATCTGGGCATGGTTGAACCCCGGTTTATGGGAACTCGAATCAAGTCATCAATAAATATGTTCAACGAAAAAAGGGAAGAGTTTAACACGGATTTCGGCACCAGAAACCGGGGCGTTTCATTATCATTTAACCGCAGACTTTTTCAGAAGTTTAACGCCGGCCTTTCTTTTGTTTATACCTATAAGGAGCAGTACCCTCGGGACTCAGACCCCATACCGATCGGTGATGAAGATAAATATGATCCCAGAGGGATTTTAACCATAAGCCCCTCTCTTATTTATAATTCAGTAGATTCTTATATTCGCCCCAGAAAAGGAGTGTTCTCTTCTTTGTTTCTGGATGTTTCCAATGGAATCAACAATTCTCTGGATAATTTTCTCAAGTGTCGTTTCGAGATCCGGA
>JBARSG010000380.1:0-2823 GCA_049644625.1 Desulfobacterales bacterium
GGTATGGGGACGTCCATAAGAAACTAAGATATTAATCAAGCAGATCATATTTTTCTTTTTTGGCTATTAGTTCTCCCCGGTCAACAGAATAACCAATGGCCGGTTGTGTAAGCCCTAATAATTTTGCCATGCTTGTCATGCTCTCCCCAAGCTCTCTGACACACCAATAACAGAAAAGACTCCTGGCCTCGGATATTGGCTTCTTCCTGCTACCAGAATATAAATTCTCCTTCTCAATATCAAATAACTCTATGACTTTCCTCTCCACCCTCGAAATATCATATCCAAGACTCTTGAGCCTGTATCTTCGATCATATCTTTCATCCGCTTCCGCAAGTACCTCCATTACAAAATCACTATCCCCTAATATCCTTTCGTCGCCCTTAATACGATCCTGCTTATTCAATCCGAGCTTCTTTACCTCCTTCCACCCCCCAAGGCTTCTTATCAAACCTCCACCGATTAGCTCCGGTTTGCGGCCCTGAGAAGCGCCGGCCCTTACAAAAGATAGATAATCATTTCGAGCCTTTTTTGCGGTCCTTCCAAAGTTTGCCAATACATATTTTGTATCCTGCCAATCCCGGGGCATCTTTCCCATCAATGCACTATGCCCGCTGTAGGGGTAGCGATTAAGTTCTGAAATATCCGATACCAATTTGGCCCTTAAAGGATTCAGATGAATATATCGAACCAACTCCCTAAGATATGTATCTTCCTGGCAGATGATCGATTTATAGCGGTTCTGGAATAGCTGGCCATGACGTTTGTATTTATGATTAAAAGTTACGGCATATCCCGTAAGCAGTCTTCTCATTACCTTTGATATTCCGGCTTCACCGCTTCTGAATAGAAAATGGGCATGGTTGCTAAGCAAGGCCCAGGCATAACAATATGTATTACTTTCAGGTAAGATGATGGATAAGCGTTCAATAAAATCATCACGGTCTTTATTGCTTCTAAATATCTTTCGACGCTCTATACCCCGGATCATTATATGATGTAATACTCCAGGTGCATCTAATCTGGCTAATCTAGGCATACATGTATTACTAACCCACTATTGAATATGTGTCAAGTATTTTAGTTTCTTATGGACGTCCCCCGATATGGACGTCCCCCGATACACTAGCCAACTGCTTATTAGAATACTTTTTCCTTACCCCCCTGCCGTTGAACCCGAAACCTGTCAAAAAGTGAACCGGGTCGTGAACTGGGTGCGAAAGTAGGTTCCGTCCACACCGTTCTTGTCCACCCGCTTGTCCCACAGACCCTCGATACCGAACAGCCAGCGTTCGGTCGGCATCCAGACCAGATTCGCGCTGGTGGACTGCGTCCTATTAAGTGAATCGAATGGCTGAGCATTCAGTTTGTCCACGTCGAGCGCGCCGTAGACAAAGGTCGAGTTAAACTGCCGGCTACAACAGCGACTCAATCGGCAAAACCCTCATGAAACCGATACCGAAACGCTTCCAGAAACCGGTGTAAGGGTCCACTTTTAAAACACGCTGTTCTCCATCAACCAGACCGTGCCAGAAGATTGTCTCAGATCCGTTTTCATACGTTTTAAGTTCCAGCCTGAAAGCGACCTGATTGATCTTTTGATCAAAACCTTCCGCCATACTATTTGCAATATCTGCTGACTCGAATACCACACCGATTTCCGTATTTTGAATTCTCGACTGGGCATCAAGGTTAAACGAAACAATAAAAACCATTTTGCGATCAAAAATAAATGATTTTGCGTGGAGGCTGGCTTTGGAGCGGCCTACGCCGCCTTCTTTCATCTCCTTACGATCTTTTTTGGTCAGATTTTTGTTCATTTCGTAGAGTTCTACGCCCATGCGCAGCAAGTCTTTTCGGTACCTTGAATACCCAGCATGCACCAGGGCGACATCCGTGGACGAAAGAGAATTGGTCAGGATCTTCACCCGAACGCCTTTCTCGCGAAGCCCTTTAAAAAATGCCAACCCCGATTTACCCGGAACGAAATAAGGAGAAAAGATGATTAACTCATTTTCAATATCCGCCAGATAGGGCTTGAGTTGTTCAGACAGGTGATATTGGGTATCACCGGTATCATGGGTCAGTTTTTGCGGGTCATCGGCGATGACATGGCCGACACCCCAGTGATATACCAGACGGTCCTGCCTGAAACGGTTCGCCAGATTTGAATTGCGTAAATGCCGCATGTATTCCGTGTCTGCCTGCTTTTTGATAAAGTCGTCGAATTCATTTTTGAGCTGCTCGATTTCCTGGGGAGTTGGCAACTTTTCAATCAGCACTGAAATGGGATAACTCAACTCGCTGTTCCAGTATTGGTCAAAGGACGCCGAGACGCTCCGGGCAACCGGTCCGGCGGCCAGAACATCCAGGTCAACGAACGCGAGCTCCGGGTCAGCCTCAAAATATTCGTCGCCAATATTTCGCCCGCCCAGAATGGTAATTTGGCTATCGACCGTAAAGGACTTATTGTGCCCACGGCGCGTCTGTTTGCCGAATCCGGTGACAAATTGCAGGGTTCGACCGGTATTACGACCGAACGGATTGAAAACGCGCACTTCAACGTTGGGATGGCTGTCAAATACGGCTGTACCGAAATCCCTGCCGCCCTGGTCAATATCGTCGAGGAGCAAACGGACCCGGACGCCTCGGTCCGCCGCTTTGTATAGTTGATCGATAAACAGCCAGCCGACGGTATCCTTATGGATCATATAATACTGGGAATCGATGCTCCGTTCAGCGCCTTGTGCCAGTAAAGCGCGGGCCACAAAAGCATCCAGGCCGTTACCCAGCAAAAGGAATCCGGATTGATCGGGATGGGCG
>JBARSG010000381.1:0-1905 GCA_049644625.1 Desulfobacterales bacterium
ATGGGCCTGGTATTAATTCATGGTGATATGGTGGAGCAAATTCCCACAATTACCTCCATCAATGGGTTAGAATATAAATTGACCACGGCCATACAGAAGTTGAACAACAAAATCAGTGCATTGTTAAGCCTTGCGGGTAAAATTCAGGTCAAACTGTTTCTGTCTTCTTCCTTAAAATCTGTTGCACCGTATATGGGTCTTAGCGAACTACCTGAATATCCAGGCAAGTTGAAAGAAATAATTAACGAAGTCAATTCCAAAAATTACGGGAAACTCGAATATACCTATATCGACCCCTCAACCGTGCACACAGATCAACAATCCTTGGATAAATATAACCTTATGCATCTCAAATGGCCTGATCTTTCAGGGGGTAAAATTCAAGCCGGCAGCGGCATCATCGGTCTTGTCATGGAATATAAGGAAAAAATCAGGGAAATTCCGCTGTTAACCGTCCTACGCATACCCATCATCGGAACCCAGTATAATCTGACCGACATTGATCAACTGGAAGAAATCATCAACGACAATCTGGAAACCCTGGTCGATATCAACCAGAATCTCGGATATCTTGCGGATCACGGGACACCTGACATTTCGGGTTTCTCGCCAATGGAGCAAAAAAATCCGGATTCGCTATCCACATTTGCAAATCTGATATCACAAACTTACAGCATTAAACCGGTCAATTTAAAAGACCAGTCCATTCCCGGCAGCCTGAATTGTCTGGTTATCGCACGACCCACGGAAAATTTTTCCGATTACGAGCTTTACCAGATCGATCAGGCCCTGATGAGGGGAATCAACCTGGCACTGTTCTTGGATGCCTTCAATGAAGTCAGGGATAATAGCCGGCAAAATTTTGGATTAAACCGGGGGGTTAAGTATGTTCCCCTGGAAACCGGTCTCAACAAATTGCTGGTTCATTACGGAATCGACATAAAAAAATCCTACGTTATGGATGAAAATTGTCATAAGCAACGGCTTCCCAGGAGCATGGGCGGGGGAGAAAGGCCCATATATTTTGCCCCAATCATCAAAAACAGATTCATCAACCATTACCTTAAATTTATGAACGGCATCAATGGGCTGGTTGCCGTTAAAATATCCCCTCTGAAACTGGATGAAGAACGAATTTCAAAAAACAAGTTGACGGCCGTGAAGCTGTTTTCATCTTCGGAAAAATCATGGGAAATGCGAGAAAATATCACGCTGAATCCTATGTTCCTCAGCCCCCCGCCGTCTGCTGATGAACTGCAGAGTTTTCCAATGGCATATATTATTGAAGGGGCGTTTCCCAGTTATTTTGAGGGAAAACCGATCCCTGAAAAAACATCGGATGAGACGGATACAAAAGAAAGTGGCTTGGAACCCGGAGCTGAAAAAGAGAACGTTGACATGTCCAAGATAAAAGGGCGGGGAGACTTTATACCCAAAGGCAAACCCGCTAAAATCTTTTTGATGGCTTCGTCGGAAATGTTAACGGATAATGTATTGGATCCTGAAGGTGACAGTCCTAACGACATGTTTGTTTTGAATACCATAGATGCCCTGAACCACCGGCAAAATATTGCCACAATGCGAAGCAAGATTCTCCGTTTTAATCCGTTACATGATGCCGGAGCGGTTACCAAAACATTTGTCAAGTCTTTTAATATCGCCGGACTTCCGGTGCTTGTCGTATTTTTGGGATTGATTGTTTGGCTGAGCCGCCATTCAAGAAAAAAACGGATACAAATGATGTTTCAAAAATAAGATCTGGGTTCTGGGCTCTGGGTTCTGGGTTCTGGGTTCTGGGTTCTGGGTTCTGGGTTCTGGGTTTAGGGTTTAGGGTTAAATCTATTATGCAAAATTCCATCAACTTTGAACCGGGAACTTTTGAACCTTTGAGCGCATAAAGAGAGG
>JBARSG010000382.1:0-3651 GCA_049644625.1 Desulfobacterales bacterium
TTTGCCATTGAATCCTGCATTGACATGTGCAGCCATGTTATAGCTCGAAATGGCTATCGGGTTCCAGATGACTATGGCGATACTTTTATTGTAATGTGTGAAGCCGGGGCGTACGATTCGAATTTCGCAGAAGAACTCAGAAATATGGCAAAATTCCGGAATCGCCTGGTTCATCTATACTGGGAGTTAGATGATCGTCAGCTATATGATATTCTTCAAAACCGGCTGGATGATTTTAAGAAGTTTCTCGATTATATAGCAAGGTTTCTAGAATGGGAGAGCAGGAAGTTGTTATAAATCAAGATAAACCGTATGGAACTCCTCAGAAGCTGCTGGATATTTCTCAGCTAAAAAGCCTGGGATGGAAACCAAGCATTGTTTTAAAAGACGGCATCAAAAGCGTTTATGTATGGTATTTGAAAGGTATAAAATAATGACCTTTACTAAATTAAAAAAAAGATGGGCTTTAGAGCACGAATTTAGGAAAATCCGGTCGAAGGAAGTTAAGCGTTTGCTGTTGGAAAAGGGGAGGCCGGTTTTTGAGAAGTTCGGTATTAGAAAAGTGATTCTTTTCGGATCTGTTGCAGACAATAGGTATGATGAGATGTCTGACTTGGATATTATGGTTATGCCTCTTTCGGGCGATAAATACTGGGATTTTCATCACGAAATTGAAGAAACTTTAGACATGCCTGTTGATCTGTATACGAAAAATGACCATCCTGTTATTGTAAATAAGATTCTTTCAAGAGGAGAAATAGTTTATGAACTATAATCTTGAGCTATTGAAAGCTGACATAAATGACGAACTGGAGAAATTGGAACGTCTGGAACAGGAATTTTTAAAAGTAGAAAAAATGATTGATCTCCCAGCCGAAGAAGTATCCTACATAGACCGTGGAGCAATTGGATATTTGTTGCATAATTTTTACAATGGATGTGAAAATATTTTTCGCTCCATTGCCCGATTTTTTGAAAACGACATGGGCCCACAAAGTTGGCACAAAGACCTGCTAAAGCGCATGAAATTGGAAATATCTGGTTTTAGACCGCGATTAATTGATGAAGAATTATATCGGCTTTTAGATGTTTTTCGTGCCTTTAGACACAAATTTCGACATTCTTATGCTTTTGAGCTGGATTGGGAAAAAGAATGTTTGGTTGCAAGAAAATTTACACACACAGCCAAAATGTTCAAGATTCAAATTAATAATTTCATAAACATATTAGAGCAGATTGAGAATGAGTAAAGGAAGACGCCAGCAAAAAGTGAAAAAAATATGGAAACAGGTTCTTTTATAGGATCATTGAAAAAGATACTTACAGATATTCTGCTTGATATAGCGGGTGTTAAACTTGTTTATCTTTTTGGATCGAGAGTGGAAGGCTTTGTGGGGCCACGAAGTGATTACGATTTTGGAGTGCTAACCGATCGTGCAGTTAATGGGAGACAGATCTGTGGATCGATATCATCTGCTTTGATTCACATGCTTGAAGCTGAGAGGATTGATATGGTGCTTTTAAATAATGTTCCTGTAGAAATGGCTTATTCAATTATTGCCCAGGGAGAACTAATATACCAATGCGATGTCTACACCCGAGTAGAATATGAGGCTCGTGTGATGGGACTTTATGGAGATTATCTACCCGTTTTAAGGATGCAACGACATGACATAATCAGCAGAGGAGACAAGTATGATTCCCGAGTTCTCCGGTATCGAACGGCGCTTAGACGAACTGAACGAACGCTTGGCAAGATTAGAACCTTTTAGGGAAAAACAACGTTCGGATTTTGAGGAAGATGCCTATTTGCGCGATATTGTAGAGCGCAATCTGGAGATAGCTGCCCAGTGTTGCATCGACATCAGTCACCGAATTATCTCCATAGAAAAGGCTCAAAAACCACGTGATTATTATGAGGCGATCATACGCATGGGCGAATTGGGAGTGCTCCCATTTGAGTTTGCACGGAAATTAGCTCCCATTGCTGGATTCCGAAACATTCTGGTCCATGAGTATCTGAGTGTAAATTGGGATGAAGTTCATAAACAATTAATAGAGATAGAGGATCTAATAAATTTTGCCGATCTAGTCCGAGAGTGGTTGCGAAAGAAGGATGCTAATAACCGCTGATGATCAAATGAGTTCTTTTCGTGCCATGCTTCATGCGCTTTTCATGAGCCTACCACTGTCGAAAGCAAGTTTAAAAGGAGAGCGAAACTTATAATTTAAGGAAGATGTACTCGAGATCCGGGATGGGAAAAAGATATTTGAGGAATCGTCTTAAGCAAGGATACAATCAAAAAATCCAATCCGTGAAGTTTGTGAAATCCGTGCAACCCGCCTTGTAGCTCCAGCAGATAGTACTTGGGTAAGAGACCAAAGCAAATCATACGCTGCAAAACGTGGTTGTGTAAATTTTTATTTTTGAGTCCCGGATGCGTTAGGGACGTTTTATAGAATCGCGAAGCGATGGTATTTGGAGATATAATAATGAATGAAAATCACCAAGTCCAACCAGAAAGTCATAGAATAGAACATTACGAAGACGAAATTGAACTCATCGATATCCTGAGAGTTTTGTGGAAACGGAAATACCTTATTATAGCGGGAACTATATTTTTTGGCTTGATTGCAGCAATAATAAGCTTTGTCATGCCTAAAATTTACAGCATCGATATGGTGTTGAGGCCCGGCATATTGAGCGTCGGCGAGCAAGGAAAAAATGTTTATATTGATTCTCCCCAAAATATAAAAGCATTAATTGACTCAGAAACGTTCAACAATGATATTTTGAATTATTTAAATGAAATCAAGATGGATAAAGTTCCAAAGGAATTTGATTTCAAAGTAACAATACCAAAGCAATCTGATACGATAAAGGTACAATATGAGACAGCTGATATAAAACAAGGTGTGGTCATTCAGAATCGTCTAAGCAAATTAATATTGGACACATATAGTATGAAGGTAAAATATTTTAAAAATGAATATGATATGAAAACAGAGTTGAAAAACAGTAATATATTAAAATTAACGAACAATATCTCAAAAAAAAAGAACGACATCTCTTCCATCAAAACTGATAGTAAGAATAAATTAAATCAGATAGATAATAAAACAGCTGACTTAATAGCCGAAAAAAAAGCACGAAAGGATCAAATAAAAAATCTAAATCAGAGAATCTCTGATATTGAAGCAGAAACTGGCCGGATTAGCAAAAATACTGATTTATTAATTGAAGAAAGAAATAAATTTTTGTCGAGTAATAAAAATGAGAATAATATTCTTTCTTCCGTGATATATAGCAACACAATTCAGCAAAACATTGGCTATTTGAATAGTCTTAGAAGTACTATCAGCACTGTAAACCAGCAAATTTATCAAGAGATAATGCATATTGAGGGAGCAAGAAACAGCATAAAGGACCTTGAAAATGAAAAAGAAAATTTAATTAAGCAAACACAATATAAAGTTGAAAAAATAGAATCAGAGATAAAGGATCTTGAAGGTGAAAAAAAGTACATGTTAGAAGAGATAAAAAACTTTCAATTTAAAAAAGACAATATTCAAAACATACAATTTCTTCAACCCGCCACAAGCAACCTCTATCCTGTAAAACCAAAGACAATACTTAATGTTGCATTGGCA
>JBARSG010000383.1:0-21438 GCA_049644625.1 Desulfobacterales bacterium
ATCGTATCACCAAACTATAGTTGTCTTAATTCTTACATCTATATTTAAACATCCGAACTTGTGATATGGTCAAAAAGCGGAAAAAAGGTTAGCGGTGATATGTAATGGTGATCACACGGATCGGAGCTATTTCATTTCTTGTGCTTACTCCAACCGAGTTGTAAGGAACCCAGATTCAAGATCGCTGTTATTGATCGCAGAGTTTCATCTGCATTAATATTTTCTTTTCATTTATACGTATCTCAAAAGCATAATTTCCTTAAAACATAGAATATATCCAAAAGATATCATATCCTTACCTTCAGGGCGATCATTTTTGTGAAACAATGAAAAAAAGTCGAATGGGGGTCGGGCCATATTATCTTGTTGATATTACTACTAAACGTTTAAATTTCGCCTTAAATATGGCAAAAAAACACCTATTATTGGAACGTTAATCTTTAAATTTTAACAAGTTCGCGTGGCCGGACCCCCCAATCGCAGCTCCCATGACCGGAGATCAGGTTACAACCGGAGATGAATCCGGGTCAAAAGGGTTGACCCGAAGGGCAAGGTGAAAAAGATACGAATAATTGTTTTTCAGATACTTCATATAATCGAGCCATTGATAAACCAGGAAGCGATATGCCCTCTGAATATCTCCGGCAATATGTCTGTAATCGGAATCCGGCAATCGATTCAAATCTTTTCTATACAGAAACTCATCTCGCAAATGGATAGATGCATGGAGAAGATCGGTGAAGGACTTATACTCCAGCAAAGCAGGATTCTCCAGATGGCGCAATAGACCATCCCCTTTTTCTTTTAAAAAACCGCTGAGATGCTCCAGGTCGCCCAGATGAATATCTACCGAAAAGTCGTGGGAGGCAACGGATCTTTTTGCATCAGAAAATTCTTTTTGCGACCAGTTGCCGGCTATCTTAAGGTCTCTGCTTATGACTTCTTTTTGGGGGTCGAACGAAGTAAATATCGCCAGAAGATGGATGCCGATCTCGCTGAAAAATGTTGCCATAATGGCATTTATTTTCTCCATTCTGGTCCGTTTTTCCCTTTTGTGCACTATTATCTCCGTTGCATTGGCAACCACACCTAAAAATATACCCACACCGCAGAGAATCAGGAACATGGCCAGAAACTTACCCGGTCCGGTTGACGGGTAGATGTCGCCGTATCCAACCGTCGCAATGGTAACAATACTGAAGTAAAAGGCATCAACCAGCGAAAGCCCTTCCGTGAACCTAAAGCCTAGTGTGCCCAGGATTATGATGACAATCAGAATTCCTATGAAAATCCTTAATCTTAACCGCAGATCAACCATAGCTTCATTTCCTTGATAATTGTGAAAAGCTCTTATTGTTTTTGTAAAACATAAGACCTTTATTTTAATTAAAACTCATTATATAGTGTTGCAACATTTATTTCAACGATGCAAAATGGCTGCCTTAGCTATGCCATGGCAGAAAAACTTGATTCAAGTGAACTCGTTAGCTTCAAAAAGCTTTTAATAGCAAATTAGATGCAGGTTGATACTATTGCACAGCTGCTTATAGAAAAGAGCATTTTTACAAAGGAAGCGTTTTTTGACATGCTGAAATAGGTCCAGATGGATTACCAGAGGAGAAAAAATAATGCTGGAAATAACAGTTCATGATATAAAAGGAAATTGCCCTGTTCATAAAGTAGGAGATAGAATAATAATCCAAAATCCAGAAATAAAGTTAGATGAAACTGACGCGTTATGCACCCATGCCCTCCCGACAATATTACATTATGTTTTGATATTGGAATATAACTGGTGTCCATTTCAACTTGGTTTAACTAAAGAAGATGACCAAGATAATGCCTATATTCAATGCCTCGACCCTGGTCAACCTTATACTGAAGGCGGTACTGTAATTTTTAAAATAAGGAAAATTAAATAGTAAAATCTTACAACACTTAAAATTGGCCAGCCCAAAAACAGATTTCTACCTTCTATCGCGATTCTTGCACACATACAAATCGTTTCGATCTAGGCTTGAAACCTACAATACTAACCCGGTGCTTGGGCCCGGTTTTTTTATTTCCTGCTTTACACCTTATAGCACTGTAATGAAGGACTCCCACCACCTCGACTCTTATTTCTTAGAACAACATTTCCACCTCTGTGTAAACCAAATAGGTTTTCATGCGTCTGAGTAATTAAATCGCGCGAAAATCCAATTCAGTTACCAGGAGGAAATCACCATGAAAAAATTAATTACCGGTACATGTGTTTTATTGGTAACCGTAATGTTTTCCCCGGCCATGGCACAGGACCGTCCAACCGACCGGATGGACAGACAAGGTAATCGGAATAACGACCGGATGGATAGAAAACGCAATCCAAATGACCAGCGGGTGGGCGGGCAAGACCACCGGGCCGACAGAAGATGGAACCGCAAAATCCAGGGTGGCGATCTGCGCATGGATCGCAGAACGTACCATCGGGAGCGACAATGTTCGGTCCGCTATGCCAAGCCAAGGGGTCATCACGGCAATCAGATGTATTCCCGGAATAACAATAGGCATCGCAGACACATGTATTCCCGGAATAATAGTTGGCATCATAGACAGATGCACTCCTGCCCTCATATCAGGCATCACAGATAAAGAAAATATTTGTAAACTCTTTTGTGACCATATCGTATAAAGGGTTAAAAACAGAATGAAAGGAGGCCCATATGAAAACTAAAATAATAATCGTTATTTTTCTGACCGCAACGCTGGCATTAATCTGGGGTTCTACGGCCTGGGCGGCTGATCGTCTTAATACCAGGTATAATCGACAGACCCGTCGCATCCACCAAGGAATCCGTAGCAGTAAAATCACAGGCCCGGAGGCCCGCAGGTTGAAAAAGGAACAGCGGCATATTGACCGCGCTTATGGCCGGGCATTGGCCGACGGTCATCTTAACCGGCACGAACGTCAGTGTCTGGACAAAATGCAGGATCGCGCCAGCCGCCATATCTACCGGGCCAAACACAACCACACCCGACGGCAACTGCACAGGCAGTACCTTAATGGCGCCCATCGGGCATACCATCATGGCCGCGGCATGTTGCATCCCCAACGAATGCCATCATCATACTGCGACTCAGGCCCACTATTCCCACGGCTATGAGTTCTCGGCCGGCGTCAGCAATACAGGTTGGCAATTCGCCTTCTTCTCCAGGAATAGCCGATAGTCCGGCGACGTTTAGTCATAGGTGCTATGAAAAGGGAGAAAAACAATGGCGTGCTCGGAAGAGATGACTCTGGCGCGGCTCGGGCTTACGGGTGCTTAAGCACAAGTTTCAGTCGGTTGGAAAGAGACACACGCCGTCGTGGAGCGTTCTCCCTGTATTGGGATTCAAATGCGTTTGCCCTGACAAACCGAGGGAATACAATGGGGATAAGAAACATCCCATCCGGAGTGGAGTTTAAAAAAACAATTGAACGCAGAGTTACACTTGTAGATTTTAGTGCACCGTGGTACTCACCGTGCTACTTTCAGAAGTCGATTATCAGTAAGCTTGCGCATCAGTTTAAAGGTAAAGTATTAGTTGCTTCTATGAATATTCATGAAAACCAGGATGTGGCAATGAAATTAGGAATACAATGTGTCCCCACCATGGTCATCTTTAAAAACAGTAAAGAGATACAGCGCTTTGTGGGGCTTCACTCTGAATCCGCCCTTTCCGAAGCCCTGAAAAACATCCTGAAATAACTCGGAAAGGGAAAACAGGGGGGTAACAAAAGCATACGAAATTTATGGGGTATGGTTTTTCGATCTGGCAAAGAAAGAGACAGTAACCGTTTGAGATATAAGGCAAATTTTGCTACATGAATGCTGAAAAATCCATACGAACCCTGAGAAAAATTATTGAAGAACAGGGTCCGGATGGTGTAAGGATTGGGGCAGCCCATTGTATGGAAATTTCGATCCAGAGGTGGCGGAAAAATCGCCTCACGTAACATCCAGTAAAGAATTTATCCTTAAAGGAGGAATAACATATGAAAATCGCAGTAAGTTCCAGTGGAACAAATTTAGATTCACAGATTGATCCCCGCTTTGGCCGGTGTGATTATTTCATCATCGTGAACACAGATGACATGAGCTTTGAGGCATTTGATAATGAGGCTATAGCCCTGGGAGGAGGAGCAGGTATTCAATCATCACAGTTTGTGGTCTCCAAAGGAGCCGAAGCTGTTATAACCGGAAATGTCGGCCCCAATGCGGTGCATACCCTTTCCGCTGCAGGGGTCAAGATATTTATGGGCCAGACCGGGAGTGTCAGAGAGGCCGTAGAAAGGTACAGGAGAGGCGATATTAAGCCCGAAGGATCGCCCAATGTGACTGATCACTATGGTATGGGCGGCGGAGCCTCGGGGATAAGCCGTGGCATGGGGATTGGCCGGGGCATGGGCCGGGGCATGGGTCGGGGTATGGGAATGGGCAAAGGCATGGGCCGCTGTATGGCATCTGGAATGGGTGCTTCCGGATCGATTACTCCGGATTCTTCTAAAACCGCTTCGTTATCCAGAGAAGAAGAATTGAAACAACTCAAGGATCAGGCAAATGACTTGCTTAGTCAGATGCAAGCCCTTCAAGCCAGAATCAAAGATCTGGAGAAAAAATAGGGCTGCCTATTATTCGGTGGTTGGCAGAAAGGAGAAAGATAAGGCCTGCACAAGAGTACGAATGCAAAGCATTCCATTCTTCCATGCCGATGGCAAAAACAGGTTGCCATTAAAAGATTTATTATATCAAGAATCTGTATAAATTCCGAGATGTTAAATTGCGATGTCTGTGTATAACGAACAACAGGAGGTAATGACTGATAATGCCGAAGAAAAAGCAAACCGCTGACCCCAAAATGCGGAAAGATCAGATGGAAATTCAAAAAAGGGAAATTAAAGAACGGTTACACCATATTAAAAACAAAATTTTGGTTATGAGCGGAAAGGGCGGCGTGGGTAAAAGCAGTGTTGCAGCTTACCTGTCCCTAGCCCTTTCCAAAAAAGGTTACACCGTAGGTCTTATGGACGTAGATCTTCATGGGCCCAGTATACCGCGCATACTGGGACTGAAAGGAAGTGTCGGGCCGGGTCATATGAAGGGAAAAGCTCGTCCGGTCAAATATCTTCCGAATATGGAGGTCATTTCAATTGAAGTTCTTATGGGAGACAAAGATGCAGCGACTATATGGAGGGGCCCCCTGAAAGGTGGCGTTATCAGACAATTTATTGCTGATATTGAGTGGATGGATCTTGATTACATGATTATTGATTCTCCCCCGGGTACGGGTGATGAACCCTTGACCGTGGCCCAGACCATTTCGGATGCAAAGGCCTTGATTGTTACCACCCCTCAGGAAATCTCGCTGGCGGATGTCAGAAAATCCATTAACTTCTGCCGTAAGGTAAAGATGGAGATCCTGGGCATCGTGGAAAACATGAGCGGTCTGAAGTGCCCATATTGCGGAAAAATAATAGATATTTTCAAAACGCAAGGTGGAATGCTGACCGCAAAAAAAGAAAACTTGAGGCTTTTAGGAACGTTGCCCATGGAACCGGAGATTGTAAAGAGGGGCGATGCGGGAGATTTGAGCCTTCTTGATAACCAAGAACTCTTAATCACACAGGAGTTCAATAAGGTAGTTGATGAAATTGTAAAAATAACAGAAACCCGAACGGAATTTCTGGCAAACCAGTAGCTTTTGAATACACTGGTGACGGGTGAGAACGTTTGTAACCAATTAATACACTAAGCTGAAGGAATAGATGCATGGAGATCAGGGGATAACGCGGTGCATCACCTGATATGGAAACATTACTTGGGCAATATCGCAAGCCAAAGAGGAAGCGCTGATGAGTGGAAATTTTGATAATTTTGTCAAAGAGTTACAAAACAAGATTTTTGAGCAGACAAGGGCAGACTATGGGGATGTTGCGTTTCAAAGGTGGCTTAAGCCTTTGTACATGGGCGCCATGGATAATCCCGATGGATATGGGCGCATCACAGGGTCATGCGGCGATACCATTCAGATTTTTTTAAAATTTGAAAATGAGAAAGTCAAAAAAGCATTATTTCAAACCGATGGTTGCGGATCCAGTGCGGTGTGTGGATCATTTGCGGCAGAGCTGGCCCTTGGAAAGAGCCCCGATGAGATTTTGGATATTACCGGAGAATCTATTCTAAAAAAATTAGGAAGTTTTCCTGAAGAAGACAAACATTGTGCCTTTTTATCTGTCGAGGCCCTTCAGGATGCGGTTAATGACTATATGATTAAACAGTCAAGAAAAAACAAGTAAAATAATTTTTACGAGGCCGTCAATTAGGGTAGAACCTTTTTCCGGGTAAGGTTAGTCTACTCGCTGACTCAAACAACACAATCAACGGTGATAGGCACAACATTATGGAACTAACGTCTATTTTTAAACACGCTTTAATGATCAGCTTTTTTGTGTTTGTGATGATGCTTCTGGTCGATTTTATTGATATGGCCAGTAAGAGACGTATGTCAGGCATTATCAAAGGAGGCCTCTGGAGACAATATACCCTGGCGTCTTTTCTGGGTTCCACCCCTGGTTGTCTGGGCGCGTTTATGAATGTCAGCCTTTATGTCCACGGCATGATCTCTTTCGGCGCCATAGTGGGTGGAATGATCGCCACATCCGGAGACGAGGCATTTGTAATGCTTGCACAATTCCCGGGTACGGCTCTGGCCCTTTTCGGGCTGCTATTTGTGTTGGGAATAGCTTTTGCCTGGTTAAGTGACAAGATTATCCTTATTTTTGGGATTAGCACTTGCGAATCATGCATTGATGTGTATTGTGAAGAATGCCTGCCCGGTAAGGCCGTTCGGGAAAAGATTCACGACATCTTTAGGCCCACCAATTTTATCGAAAACTTTCAATCACTTTCCTTTAACAGATTCCTGCTACTTGTGCTTATAACCTCATTCCTGATCTTGTTCGCAACAGGAACTCTCGGCTCACCCACATGGGACTGGAAACGCGTTACCTTTATATCTCTTTCACTATGCACATTGTTCATAATTATGATTTGCCCTGAACACTATCTTGAGCACCATATCTGGGGCCACATCATAAAAAAACACCTTTCTCGCATCTTCTTGTGGACATTTGGAGCCCTTCTTTTTGTGCATTGGGGCATGGCCTTCTGGAACCTAAACAGCTTTATCCATAACCATATGCTCTGGGTATTGGTGATCGGGGCGCTAATCGGCATCATTCCGGAATCCGGACCCCATCTCATATTTGTGATGATGTATGCGCAAGGACTGGTTCCGTTTTCCGTACTGCTCACAACATCGTTTGTACAGGACGGACACGGTATGCTGCCCCTATTTTCATACAGTCTTAAAGATTCCGTACTGATCAAGGTTTTCAATCTTGTTTTCGGACTTTTGGTTGGGGGTGTGCTTTTTGCCATGGGCTTTTGATATGGGAATCATGATATTTTCACCGCTCATAGGGGAGTGAACAAAGGTCAGGACACTGATACGCTATGGCATTTTTTCCTGATTTGAAAAATACAAAAAATTAACAAAGGAGAGGACTCATGAAAAAAGGTGAAAAACTGGTCGTTATCGGTTGTGGCGGTGCCGGCGGTCCTGCCGCAATGCTGGCAAAGAAACTTATGCCGGATGTGGATGTAACTATTATTAGAAAAGAAGAACGTTTTATCGTTAGATGATCTTTGCCGCATGTTGTGGCCGGTCTGGCCACGGTTGATTCCATAACAAATCCGGATGCCATGTTTGAAAATGCAGGCATTACGAACATTATTGCAGAAGTAACCCACGTGGACACTGAAAAAAAGATCGTCGAATTATCAGACGGCGCTTCTATGGATTATGACAAGATCATTCTGGGAACCGGGGCAAGCCAGGTGATACCTGAATTTGAAGGCGTTGACCTTGAGGGAGTATTCACGTTAAGGAGCGTACCCGATGCAGAAAGAATAAAAAAATTTTTAGAAGAAAAAAAGGCCAAAAACCTTATTTTCATAGGAACAGGATTTATTAATCTTGAACTGGCGGCATTGCTTTCAGAAAACAAGCCGGATTACTACAATATAACCATCGTTAAGTATAAGACGTTAGGACCCCCTCTGGCCCTTATGCTTGATGCGGACATGGCCATCACGGTACAGGACTGCATGGTAGAAAAAGGCATCCATATGAAGATGGAGTCCAGGGCAACACGGATTCTGGGTCAAAACGGGAGAGTTGCAGGGGTTGAACTCGAAACCGGCGAAAAAATCGATACGGATATGGTCATGGTTTCAGTGGGCGCACGACCGAATCTGGAACTGGCAAAAGATATGAATCTTGAACTGGGAACATTCGGTATTAAGGTGAATAAATACCTGGAAACATCAAACCCGGATATCCTTGCAGGTGGAGACTGCGTTGAAAAAATTCATTTTGTGACCAAAAAACCGGCAGCGTCACTACTGCGTGGCCCTTCAGTTATTCACGGACGTCTTGCAGCCAAAAGATTGGCAGGGTATGAAATTGAATTTCCGGGAATATTAAACAACTCTGCGGTCAAAATCTTTGACAAGTATATCGCTGCCACGGGCTTGACAGATAAGCAGGCACAAAAGGAGGGATTTGAAACGATCAGCGTTGTAGTAAATTCCAGAAGTAAACACGGTATGATACCCGGTGTCAAACCCTGGACGCTGAAGCTTGTTTTTGACAAAAAGACTCAAAAGCTGATCGGCGGACAGATTATCAGTGATAGCGACGCACCGGTTAAGGAGATTGATACGATCAATGCCCTGATCCTGGGTGAAAAAACCATCCCTGAATTAACCACATTGATGTGTGCGGGAAATCCCGATTGTTCCTCTGAACCGAGCCTTGAACCCATTACAATTGCTGCAGAACAGGCGCTACAGAAATTAAGGTAACTGATAATAAAACAAGCTATCATATTTCATGCTTAGGGTTCATCCCGCTTATGTCATGCAATCAAAAAAGCATCACCCTAACGGAGTGAAAGTCGAGGATGCCCATAGGGCATCAGGTTAGCGGAAAAGGAGATCCATCATGAAAAGAATGTTCGAGACATTTAAGTTAGGCAATCTGGAGCTTGTAAATAGATTCGTTTTTCCCCCGATCAAGATAGGGCGCGGCAATCCTGACGGCACTGTGACCGATCTCCAGTTAACTTTTTACCAACAGATTGCGAGAAACGGCCCGGGGGTGGTTATTACCGAGCCCGTATCGGTCACTGCTGACGGCAGGGAACATCCCAAGCAGCCCTGCATCCATCTTCCCGACAGCGTTGGAGAACTTCGGAAGATTGTTGACGTTATACATAAGGAAGCTCGCTTGGCCTGCCTCCATCTGAATCATGGCGGTGCGGCGGCCAATCCCAAGATAATTGGCCACCAGCCCAAGGCGCCTTCGGTTATGACCTGTGTTGCCAGACAGGGCAACGTTTCTGAAGCGCTCACCGAGCAAGAGATCGAGGCGATTCTTGACGGTTACAAATCCGCTGCCCAAAAGGCAAAGCAGGCAGGGTTCGACCTTATAGAAATTCAGGGAGGACACGGTTTTCTCATCTCGCAATTTCTGAACGGAAAGCTTAACAAGAGGGAAGATCGCTATGGCCGGGACCGGTCGCTTTTTGCAAGGGAGGCACTTGCAGCTGTAAAACAAAGGGCTCCTGAAATTCCTTGTATCCTCAGAATTTCCGGTAATGAGATGTCGCCGGAGTTCGGCATCAGCCAGGAAGATCTTCTACCGATGCTGAAATTAGCGGAAGAAAGCGGAATCAACGCCATACACGTGGGCATGGGAAATGCCTGCTTCAGTCCTCCATGGTATTTTCACCATACCAGCCTCCCGGATAAGCCTCAGATAGATGCCCTGACCTGGGTGCGTGAACATACCGCACTTCCCTTGATTGTGGCCGGTAGAATGGGCAGAAAAGAAAAATTAATCAAGTTTCTGGACCAGGGCCTTGGAGACCTTGTGGCCCTTGGAAGGCCGCTTATTGCAGATCCCGGTTTGATAGAAAAATGGGAAAAAGGCATGGATGAGGAGGTCATATATTGCGGCTATTGCCTCCAGGGATGCCTTCATCGAATGAAAAGCGGAGAGCCTTTGGGCTGCAATCTAAACCCGGAAATCGGTCTGCCGGAGCTAACGTCCACATCCAATCCCATGAAAGTTTTGATCGCGGGAGGAGGACCTGCCGGAATAAGTGCGGCCCAGTACATGAGCAGGCGGGGTCACCAGATCACATTGGCCGAAAAAACAGGTCATTTGGGCGGGCAATTCGCCCTGGCATGGCAGGCCCCGGGAAAAGAAAAAATGAAAGACGGATTTGACTCCATTAAACGCTCTGTGAGATCCAGCGGGACTTCTATCCTTATGAACAGGGCGGTAGATGCAGCCCTTATAAAAGAAATTCAGCCCGATCTTTTAGTGTGGGCTACCGGAGCGGTTCAAAATATCCCCAAGATCAAAGGCCTTGATCATCAGCATGTCATGACGTGCATAGATTATTTCCGGGGAGAAAAGAAGGTAAAAGGACCAAGGGTTCTGGTCATCGGAGTAGGTCAGGTCGGGGTTGAGATTACTGAAAAATTGGGCAAAGAGGGGTATGATGTCGTGGCCGTAGAGATTATTGACCAACTGGGCGGCGCCATGGAAATGATTACAAAGAAATTGGCTTTGATGAGAATTGAGCAATTGGAAAAAGTGACCCTGATGCCCCAAACAACGGTTAAAGAGTTTAAAGCTGACAGCGTTGAGGTGGAAAAGGATGGAGAAATACTGTCTCTGGAACCTTTCCAGAGCGTTATTCTGGCTTCCGGAATGCTTTCTGCGCCGGAACCGGATGATGAAATTAAAAAGGCAATTGCCAATATAGAAATCATCGGCGATGCCCGCAATGTACAGGATACGTTTACCGCTGTGCGAGCAGGGTATGAACTGGCGTGTAAATATTAGGAGGAGCTGTACGACCTTCAATCCAAGTGTAGAAATAAATTTAAAAAATCAACATAATGACAATGGTAACATTAGCAAATGGCGTAGATATTGATACCTCCGGCGGACTGAGAATTCTGGAACTCCGGGAAAAATATTACGTCGTGGGTCAAGATTTGTTAATTTCTACAAACAGCAGAGAGGAAGCGCGGGAAGAAATAAGAAAGCTGAAAGGTCTTGAGTGTTGACGTCCGCCCCAGACTGCCCCGGGTGGGTAGGATAGGGTGTGAAAAAAGGCCTGATACGATTTTGGATATTACCGGGGAATTTGTCCAAAAGGGGTAGCTGGTTTACCCGCTCCAAGCGGGAGGCCCAGGCCAGCGATTTTCTTGATTCCCTCCAGATGGGATATGGTAAAGTCACTTTCAATTTTAAAGTCTCCGGACGCCGTTCCATAATCCACAAAAGCGGTAAGACATCCTGCGCTTTTTCCTGCCTGAATGTCAAAAATATAATCCCCCACCATAAGAACCTCTTTAACGTCAAGGTTTAATTTTTGCGCTGCCAGCCGTATTCCGTCGCCACTGGGTTTGGGTTTGACGGGAGTGTTCCTGGAAATAATTACATCAAAATAGGAAATAGTGATATTTTCAAAATTCTGCAACGCCCGTTCTATACTTGAAAGACGGTTACGGGTAATTATTCCCATACCGACCCCTTTTGAACGCAGATATCGGATTAAATACTCGGCCCCGTCGTTGGGTTCGGAATTCGCTGCAGCTTTGGTTTCAAAACGTTCCAGTAAAAAGAGGGTTTCTTCCTTATCAAGGGAAGTCGGCAGGCTGTCTATGAACTCAAGAACCGGGATGTGGGAGGGGCACCCGATGGTATTTTTCAGAAGGGGAAAATTTAACGCACCGGGTTTGGTCAGGGTGCCGTCAAAATCGAACAGCACGGCATTTATACAGAACGATCTATTGATCATTACGTCTCATAAGGCGTCAGGCTTTCACAACCATGATCGGTAACAACAAGTGTTTGTTCAAACTGTGCGGAAAGCGAGCGGTCTTTAGTGACGGCTGTCCATTTATCGCTCAGAATGACAAGCTCTTTTTTTCCCAGGTTTATCATCGGTTCAATGGTAAAGACCATGCCCGGAATCAGACGGATTCCTTCTCCTTTGCGGCCGAAATGGGGAATCTGAGGAGGTTCATGGAAATCAAACCCTACCCCATGCCCCACAAATTCCCTGACCACCGAGCATCCCCGGCTTTCGGCATATTTTTGAATGGCCCATCCGATATCGCCGATGGTGTTTCCGGGTTTAACCATGGACATACCCAGGCCGAGGCATTTTTTAGCCACCTGTACGATCTTTCGAGCTTTGGATCCGGGCGTCCCTACGAAAAAGGTTTTGTTTGCGTCGGCATAATATCTGTTTAAAATAGACGTTATATCGACATTGACAATATCTCCGTCTTTCAAAACCCGTTCTCCGGGGATGCCGTGACAGATCACTTCGTTTACGGAAACACAGACGCTTTTTGGAAACCCTCGATAGTTCAAAGGTGCGGGAATAGCCCCATGTTTAATGGTGTAGTCATGCACAAGGGTGTTAATCTCATCGGTCGTAATTCCAGGTCTTATTTCAGAATCTACCAGGCCCAGCGTGTCTAAAACAAGACGCCCGGCTTCCCTGATGCCTTGGATATCTGCTGCCTGCTTGAGTCGGATTCTGTACTTTTTGGCATATAAGGCCTTGAGGTCATCAGGCTCCGACTGTGATCTGCCGAGACAGCATTTTTTATATTTAAGCCCGCTTCCGCATGGGCAAGGATCATTCCGCCCCACCTTAACCGTTCTGTCTTTCATCATTTTCTCTTGAAAACTTAAGATCGTTATACTGCCTTAATTAATGAGGCTGAGATATACTTCTGTTATGCAAATAAACCTTCTGGTTTGTAATCATGAGCTCCTTCAATTACTTCTATAGCTGTCTTAGCCTTAATTTTATTGATTATTGTCTCTTTTTCAGGACAATGATCAAGTATGCAGGCTGCTATGTGAATTTTCGTTGCTTTTTCGCCATTTTGTGCATTCCAACATGCCATTTGAGCAAGTCTTGTAACTACACTGACTCCAGGACATCCTCCACAATTTAAAATACCTATAAGTTCAGCATCGTTATCTTTATATCGACTAAATTCACCGTCTCTTTTGTTAAAAGCAACCATACATCGGGAACATGCTATACAAACATTATCCATCGTATTCTTACATCCGATAATTAATATTTTTTCCATTTTTCCTCCTTTTTGTTATTGTTGGCAACAACTGCTTGGGACATGGTTACAAATATTCGTTAATGCAGACCTCGCAATTTATCAATATTCATAATCTCAAAAAAAATAAATTGATCATATTTTAGATTTTATGTCAATAAATCAATTGCCGTACAAACCATAATGAACTTTTTTATATTGCAGGTCTTCCTTGCGGTGAGGTGGTTTTTTTTCAGCAGGGTATCCGATGGCGACAATCGACTCTACAGCTAAATTTTTCGGAATATTCAAAAGACTGCGGATATACGCCTGTGCGGTTGTCGTCTGATCATGCATTCTTTTTCTAATCTGGATCCAGCAGCTTCCGAGCCCAATGGACTCTGCCGCCAAATGGATAAAGATGGAAGCGATGGAAGCATCCTCAACCCATACATCGCATCTTTCAGGATCTGCGCAGACAACGATTCCCAGGGGAGCATTTTTTAAAAATGATGCGCCGTGGGGCTTTGCCTTTGAAAGTTTTTCGAGTAAACCTTTATCCGTAACAACGATAAACTCCCAGGGGTTAAAGCCTCTTGATGAAGGGGAACGCAGCGCTGCCTCAATGAGCTGATCAATTTTTTCGGCCTCTACGGATTTTTCCAGGTATTTACGAATAGTTCTACGTTTTTGGATAAGGGATAAAAACATAAGGCATTCTCCTCTTTTTTATATGTTATGTTTAAATTATTACCAAACTATGATAAAGATTCAAGCTATTAATTCATAACCATTCCCCCTAAATTAGTAAAAGCGAAAAATGAAAATATTGCTTATCTATCCATACTGGCTTGAAGAACGGGTCAATACAGAAGATGTGGTGGTCCCGCCCATCGGCATGTACTACGTGGGCGCAGTACTAAAAGAAAATAATTACGATGTCGAGATATTGAACTGGTGCAAAATAAATGAAACACCTGAAAAAATTAGTGAAATCCTGCTTGAAAAAAAGCCTGACGTCATAGGGTTTTCTATTTTACAGGCAAACCGTTGGGGAGGCATCGAGATTGCTAGAATAGCCAAACAGATCGATCCCAAAGTAAAAATTGTTTTTGGCGGAGTAAGCGCCACCTTTTTATGGGAACATTTTTTAACCCATTTTCCGGAAATCGACTATGTAGTCATCGGCGAGGGTGAATACACATTTCTACATCTGGTCAGATGCATCGAAAAAAAAGAATATGAACATATAGAAAATATCAGAGGCATTGCTTTCAAAAAAGACGGCAAGGTTGTCCGAACAAAACCTGCCGAGTATATTCAAGATCTTGATCAGCTTCCGGTTCCGGCAAAGTACTTTGAATACCAACATCTGTCTTTGACCCGGGGCTGTCCGGGGAAATGCACATTTTGCGGTTCACCAAAATTTTGGGGCCGTAAGGTCAGGTTTCATTCGGTCGACTATTTTGTTGAGGAACTCGAGCTTCTTTACAAAAAGGGAATTAACTTTTTTTATTTCTCGGATGACACTTTCAGCGTCAACAAAAAACGTGTGATCGAAATTTGTAAAAAAATCCTTAAAAAAAATCTGAGGATCTCCTGGAATGCCATATCCCGGGTCAATTATATGAGTGAAGAAGTCCTTTCCTGGATAAGAAAGGCCGGCTGCATTCAAATCAGTTACGGGATAGAAAGCGGTTCTGAAAAAATTCGGGCTTATCTGAACAAGAAAATTACAACGGTTGAGATCGAAAAAACTTTTGACATCACTTTAAAATACGGCATCTTACCACGGGCCTATTTTATCTATGGCTCACCTGGAGAAAGCAGGAAAACCATTCAAGAGAGCATTGATTTGATTAAAAGAATCAAACCCTTGGTCATTTATTCTTCTGTTCTTTCTTTGTTTCCGGGAACCGCACTCTATTCCCAATATAAGAAAAAATCTAATCTATCTGAGGATATATGGTTAAATCGTATTGAGGATATCAAGTATTTTGAAACAGATGCCAAATTATCCCGTGAAGCTGTAATCTCCTTTGGGAAAAAATTAAGAACCACATATTATGAATCACTTCCTGCAATTGTGGACGCCATGGAGCTTATCGACAAAAAGGAATTTTATACCATGCATGCCGATTTTTGCTCCAGGCTTGGGATGACCTTTGATCATGGGGATTATGCATTAAATGAAAACATAAAGGGAAAAGATAACATTGCTGAAAAATTATACATCAAAGCGTTGAACTACCACCCTGACCCGCGCGCTTACCTGGGACTGGGCATCTTAAATCAAAAGAAAAGAGCCTATCATGAATCGGTTCAAATCCTTTCAAAGGGGGTTGAGCATTTCCCTGACAATGAGCAGCTCAGCCTGTGTCTGGGGATAAGTCATATGAATTTGGGTGCCTTTGAAACAGCACTACCGTTTTTTCTAAAATTTCAACATTCAAAACAATGCCTTGGATTTATTGTTACCTGTTACCATGCATTAAACGATGTTGAAAGCGCATCAGCGTGTCAAAAAAAGCTTGAATCTATGGCATGATAGATGCGGGCCAACCCTTCAGCGCCATTGAACAATTGGTCGCGCAATTGATTGCGGCAGAGTGCCGGGGAACGGATTACGGGTTCAGGGTTCAGGAAATAATAGTTAATAAACAACGGTTAATAATTAATAATTAACAATTGATTATTGATTATTAGATAAGCTCAGGGTTGCGGAACGTTTTTTGTCGGAAATGAACCGAACCTAAATTGAGCGATTGTCGAGGTTGCCACAGATACAAGAAAGATGTCGTTCCGCTATAGTTAACTATGCGGGACGGCATCTGACGCAGTAGATGCGGCAAGATCGGCAATCCCGAAGGGTTTCAACTTTTAAAAATATAAATCAAGGTACTTCATTAAAAATAAAAGTTATTTAATTACCTTTCAAAATTTGAAACGCTCAGTTTAGGTAAAATATGAAATTATAGGTTGAATAGCAAAAAATATATATATACAATATTTATTTAATTTTGATGGTCTCGTAAAAAGCAACTATTTTTTCAGGAGGAAAGAAATGAAAGTGTTGGTCAGTGATAATCTGGGCGAAGCCGGTATCAAAATGTTTGAGAATGAAGAGGGAATTGAAGTCGATGTTAAAACAGGACTTCCTCCTGAAGAGCTTAAAAGTATCATCGGAGACTATGATGCTCTGGTTATTAGAAGTGCCACAAAAGTAACTGAGGATCTTTTGGAAGCGGCAACTCGATTGAAAGTTGTGGGACGTGCCGGAATCGGTCTTGACAATGTCGATATACCGGCGGCTACGAAACATGGTGTGGTTGTGATGAATACTCCGGGCGGAAATGTTATAACAACCGCCGAACATGCTATCGCCATGATACTTTCTTTGTCACGTAATATACCCGAAGGGACCTCGTCATTAAAGGCAGGAAGATGGGACAAAAAGAAACTCCAGGGTAGAGAGATATACAACAAGTTTTTAGGGGTGATTGGTTTTGGTAAAATCGGATCCATTGTTGCGGATCGTGCCCGGGGACTAAAAATGCAGGTAATTGTTCACGATCCCTTTGTCACACCGGAACAGATTGAAAAGGCCGGTTTTGAAAGTGTTTCCCTGGAAGAGCTGTACCGCAGGTCTGACTATATAACCATACATGTTCCAAAGCTAAAAAGCACCACCGGCATGATCAACAAAGACGCTATTGATCAGATGAAAGACGGTGTAATGATAGTAAATTGTGCCCGTGGCGGTATTGTTAATGAGTCTGATCTTTATGATGCCCTGCAGTCCGGCAAGGTCGCCGGAGCGGCACTGGATGTCTTCGAAAAAGAACCTCCCGGAGTTTGCCAACTCTTTGATTGTGACCATCTGATCTGCACGCCTCACCTGGGCGCCTCAACACAGGAAGCCCAGACCAAGGTGGCGGTTGACGTGGCAGGCCAGATCATCGATTATCTGAAGAACGATACCATCTTAAATGCGGTCAATGTCCCCTCTGTAACCGGCGATCTTCTTAAAAAACTTGGCCCGTTATTGACCCTGGCAAATCAGATGGGTAGTCTCCAGTCCCAGCTTACCAAAGGTGCTCTAAAGGAAGTAATCATTGAGTATGCCGGCGATTTCAAAGGCCTTGATCTGGCTCCGGTCTCCATAGCGGCTTTAAGAGGCTTGCTGACTCATATGGTCAAGGATGATGTGAATTTTGTCAATGCGCAGGTCCTTGCCAAGGATAGAGGGATAAAGGTCACGGAAACAACCAGCGATGAGTCCGGAGAGTATATCAACCTGATTACGGTACGGGTCATTACCACCGAGATGACCAACACGGTATCCGGAACAATATTCGGAAAAAATGAGCTCAGGATCGTAAAAATTAATAATTTCCGGCTCGAATTAATCCCAACGGGCCATATTTCACTGATATACAATTATGACAAGCCGGGTGCCATCGGGAGTTTTGCAATGCTTCTCGGTAAAAATAATATTAACATAGACCAGATGCAGGTGGGACAGGAAGAAGGCGGGGAAATGAACATTATTTTTCTCAAAACAAATGTATCAATTCCTCCGGATGTTATTGAAAAAATGCTTGAACTGGAACTTATTAAAACCGTAACCCCCCTTGAATTTGAACTGTAGGCGGAACGAACCGGAACCAAAAAGCACAAAATAAGTCATTAAGAAATCAACCCCTCCTATAATGAAACTGTTTGACAGTCACTGCCACCTTGATGACCGGGCGTACGACGACGATATCCGAGAGGTTGTCACACGCATGAATTCTGCCGGTGTTGCTGCGGCAATGATCGTAGGTACAACCCGGCCACGCTCCATCAAGGCCGTTTCCCTGGCAGAATCGTTCCCCGGTCTGTATGCTTCAGTGGGAATTCATCCGCATGATGCCAAAAGCTGCGATGAAGAGACGCTCAAAACGCTTATATCCCTTGCAAAAAATCCTCGTGTGCACGCCTGGGGAGAAATCGGGCTCGATTTTAACCGAATGTTCTCACCCAGAGAAACCCAGGAAAAGTGGCTGATCCGGCAGCTCGAGATTGCCGCTGAACGGAATCTTCCCGTTATTTTTCATGAGCGGGACAGCAACGGCCGTCTCATCGAGATCCTAAAAACGTATTTCAAAAATGTGAAAAGCGGAGTGATCCACTGTTTCAGCGGCAACAAAACAGAGCTGAAACAGTATCTTGACTTGAACCTTTATATCGGGATTACCGGAATTGTGACCATCAAAAAACGAGGCGCGGATTTGCGCAAGCTTGTACCCTTTATCCCTGTGGATCGTATTCTTATTGAAACCGATGCCCCTTACCTGACACCCGCTCCTGAAAAAAACAACACCCTGCGAAATGAACCTGCCTTTGTGCGGTCTGTTTTACTAAAACTGGCAATGATCAGAGAACAAGACCCCGAGTATCTGTCCGCTAAAATTTGGGATAACACCTGCCGCCTGTACGGTATTGAAACCTAAAACTTCAGTTTTTTCTTCCATATAGATTGCGTCAAAAGAATGCAAAACCTGCCAAAGAATGGCACAGGAACTGCTAAAAATTGTCAAACACTTTATAGATTGCCGTTCGCCTATTTAAGCTAACCACTTGGAATTCAATTACTTTCATGTTTTTTTAGGGTATCTTAAGGATTTGGCATGATTTCTGCTTTTATTGTGACATAATTTGGGGAAGCTCTTTGTAATCATTATGTATTAATGCATACATTTGAAATCATCATCGCAAAATGGGATATCAACGTTTTAAGGAATTAGAGCCCAATAGCTAATCGAAACCTGTATCGCATGAAGTGGAACCAGGGGGTCAAACCATGAATCACAATGAAAATCCAGCCCATACCAAAGGAGATAAAAATGTCTTTTGTCCTTATTATGGCAATTGTCTGGATTATGCCGTCGAACTTCGCTGGGAATATTGGACCTGTTTGTATTGTCAGCATAAACAAAAGGAAACATTCGTTGAAGACGTCATATTGTTGGCGAAAGACACTGATCCGTATTACTCGTTTTCACCCTATTTTTATAAGAAAGCGGCAAATATTTTATTATAGCCAACAGGGTCTCCCCTGTGCAGAAAGCTGCAATATACAAGCCAGGCATTTTTGAGAAAAACAGATGGTAAAACTTGAAAAGAGTCAAACATGAGCTTTGCGTATCAAGAAAAGGCGGTTATTTCCATCAAGGATCTATCAGAAAGAAGGTTTAATCCTCCTGTGCCGGAAAATTTGAATCAAACCGGACTTAACGAGAAGCTAGTCGAAAATCTTATCTTTAAACTCCTCCTCAGTCGCGGAGTAATGACCGGCAGACAAATTGCCGATGAAATCTGTCTTCATTTCGCAATTATTGAGCCGATTCTGTCGGATTTAAAAAAGCAGCTATTTCTAACCTACAGATCCGATGCCGGCATCAATGATTTCGCATACATTTTGACAGAACAGGGACGAGCTAAAGCGCTCATCGCTTCAGAAACTTCTGCCTACGTCGGCTCCGCTCCGATTCCCTTCTCTGAATATTTGAAAAGCGTTGACAGCCAGTCCATTCAAAAAGAAAATCCGGGACTTGAAGAATTAAGGGATGCATTCCATGACTTAATGCTGGACAAATATGTCTTTTATACCTTGGGACCGGCAATTAATTCGGGCAGGGGCGTGTTCTTGTATGGTGCACCGGGAAACGGTAAAACATCCATTGCCAAGAGAGTTCACAAATGTTTTAAAGATGCCATTTATATACCCAAAACACTGCTTATCAGCGGTGAATTGCTGAAGTTTTACGACCCCCAGTGGCACAAAGCTGTTGAGAGTAAAGGGCTTCAATACGACAGACGATGGATTAAAATCCATCGGCCCGCCGTTATCGTGGGTGGAGAAATGGATTTGGAGTCCTTGGGAATCAAATACAATCCCCAGACCAAAATCTCCGAAGCCCCCCTCCAGATGAAAGCCAATTGCGGGACCTTTGTGGTCGATGATTTCGGCCGTCAGCGGATCGATCCTCGGGATTTGTTGAATCGATGGATTCTTCCCCTGGAAAAGCGAATCGATTTTTTGACCCTGTCCAACGGGATTAAATTTCAAGTCCCCTTCGACGAGCTGCTTATTTTTTGCACCAACATAGACCCTAAAGACTTATTAGATGAAGCTTTTTTAAGACGGATACCCTACAAAGTAAAGCTCAAGGACCCATCAGAAGAAAAGTTTCGGCACATCATGAAGTTTATGGCACCCAAATATGATATAGAGTATGATGATGCTACTGTAGATTATTTAATTAATAACTATTTTCGTGGAAAACGCCCGTTCAGAAACTGCCACCCCAGAGACATACTCGAACAGATTGTCAATGCCTCAGCGTACCAGCGCATACCGCCCAGATTCACGAAAGACTTGATTAAATTGGCAGCTTTCAATTATTTTGCCGCAATGGAACATACAAATAATAAATAAGGGGTGAATTTCCCTGCTTATGCCGGGTTTCAATTGTTTATGCGCCCGATCCTGCCTGCAGAATTCTTTTAAATCGATTATATCTTAATACTGTCGCGTCCCAAGGGCAGCGGTCGCTCCCCCCGTGCGGGAGCGTGGATTGAAACTCATCGATGGCGTAGGGTCCTTTTATTGAAGGAAAAACAGCAGATAACATGCTTTAGATGTCCCGACCTAAACTTGATTTGACAGAATCGTAAGGCGGGTCAATACATCACTTGACAGTTCAATTTTCAGAGTTTGATATCACAATTTCTGAACCAGCTTCAGATTTCCAGAGATAGCAGATAGTACAGGTCTCGGATTGAAGATTTCAAACCGAAATCGCTAAAATTAGAGGGCTCTCAGTATTACGTATAGAAGGCAGGAATCAATCAGCGCCATAAAAAAATCAGCGAAATAAGCATATACTATATATTGTGGTCCGTAAATATAATTTAGAGCCTTTACCGTGAAAACCTATTAAGAGACAACCATATGATATCACAAAAATTAAGCGCATTGCCATACATAGCAGAAATCTGCAACCGACACAGATAAAAAAAGGCATGACCATTGCTGACGAGCCGATCGCTTAACGTGTTGAAGGATTTCTTTAATCTATTGATTTTTAGGCAAAACAGAAAAAAATCTGTCGGCAGAATATCTTTTTGCAAATCCTCAACTTTATTGCAT
>JBARSG010000384.1:0-1847 GCA_049644625.1 Desulfobacterales bacterium
ATTTTTAGGAATGGGATCGGGTTTAAAGTCTCTGATACTCTTTCGTGTTCTTATAGCTCCCACGATATTCACTCTCTTTCTCCTTTTGTAATAGTTTAGTTCTTTTAAACAAATCGATTTCAATAAAGCTTCAGGTATGATTAAAAATTTTGTTATACCTGAAGCGGTAATATTTTTAAAGAGTGAAAAAATGGGGCCGTCCTTGACTAATTAGACATACTAATGACTGGCAGGATCGGGATTATGTACTGAAGTGGTTCGGACCCAATGAGGGTGAGGCCAAAAGTGCCTATCGCCGGTTTGTAAAAAAGGAAATCGATCAAGGGCGTCCCCAAGGTTTACAAAGACATACTTAAAATTTTTGAGTATAGCTTTCTTTAAATCGACCATTACGCAATATTGCGCAATTAAATTTAAAAATATGTTGCGCATTGTTGCGCGATCTTGTATATATATACCAAATCCTAAAACCGAGCAATGAATATGCTTTCATTTGCACCCAGCATAAAATTAGAAATGGAGATGAAAAGGCTCCAGGGCCTAATCGTAGAATTCTACAAATCCTTAGAAGGTATATCTTCAGAGGAATCCAGATACTTGAATCGTTTCGCATTCATCAGTAACATCGGGGCTTCCACACGAATAGAAAATGCTGTTTTGACAGACCGGGAAATCGAATGGGTCGACACTATTTTGAATAATGACGGCAGAATAAGTGCTTTTGAACAAAAAAAAGAATACATTCTGGACAAGCTATCAAAAGATCGAGAACGAAGTGTTGAAGAAGTCGTTGGTTCTCGGCAGGTACTAACAACTATCTATATGCAGGCCAAAGAGCTTTTCCCTCTGTCGGAAACGATTATCAGGGGATTGCACCACGATTTGCTCCGATATTATCCTCAAGCGACAGGTCACGCAGGAGGTTACAAAAAGACCCCCAACAATGTTGTTTATTACAACCACGATACAGGGGAGAAGCGAGTGGTATTAGATCCGGCTCCGCCCGGCATTATTACGGAAAGTGCCATGTCTGAATTGGTGAGTTGGTATAACGCCAGCATCCACGAACATCCTTGGCCATTGCTCGTTGCCACGGAGTTTGTTTTCCGATTTCTGGCGATTCACCCTTTCAAGGACGGAAATGAAAGACTTGGGAGAGCCCTTTTTATTTTGGCCATTCTGCATTCAGAGGACCGGTATTTGTCAGGTATAACACCTTATCTGGCCATTGATCGCCACATAGAACAGAACACCTCTCTCTATTATACGGTTCTACATCAATGTTCTGGAGGCAAATTTGTCGCTGATCCCAAAAAATACCACTACGAGCCGTTGGCCTGGTTTCTTGCAAAGATCTTTGAGTCTTCTATAACTGACATCGATTTTTACAGACAGCGTTACAAGGCTCTGCAGAAGCTATCGATATCCGCACTTTCAGTTTTGGATTCTTTTAAATCCAGCCCGGAGAAAAGATTGAAAGTGGCCGATATGGAGAAAGAGACAGGGCTTCCCCGTCGCACCATTCAATATGCATTAAAAACATTGACCGATCAAAATTTTTTACAATTGCTTGGAAGAGGAGCTGCAAGCCGGTATCAGCTGGTATTTTAACTCAGGCAGGAAAGGACTGGAATCAAATCTCATTTTGCTGAAGTCAAGAAAGGTGGGAAATGTTTCGACTCATCAGAGAAACATGTTCAATTTCAACCTACCGCTTGTTTATTGGCGAAGGTGTATAATAGAGGGTCGGGTAGAAATACGACGCGCTCAGTTTAGGGGCATCTATGGGACGATGATGAAATATTGAAATTTACTCTCTGGATGCCCGTTTTTGCTTCAATAAATTT
>JBARSG010000385.1:0-6625 GCA_049644625.1 Desulfobacterales bacterium
AAACTAAAGAAAAAAGTTGTCATGGAACCGATAATTGTTCTTGTTGTTTTTGTTTTGTTCGTATCAGTTGCCTGCCTTGTCGCGAGTTATTTTACTTAATTGCTTATCGTTTTATTAACAGTTTCGATACTGCCCATAGTATACAGGATAGTATCAGGAAGACTTGCGATATTACACTGACACGCGCAAAAGATATGCTTGAATGGAATGTTCCGTCCAGCGGACTTGTACTGGAAGACGCTGAACGACAGCTGATAATTTTGGAGTTAAAGCAATCCGGTCATAACAAAAGTCAGGCGGCCCGTCTGTTAGGGGATGTTCAAGAGAAAGAGTGAGGTGATGGACTATGAATAGAACACGTACGTTTTTCCTGATGGTATTACTGACTATCCTCTTTGTTGTTATTGGTGGTGCCGTGGGAGGGAGAGAAGGGTCTGTCATGGCCTTTGTTTTTGCCGCTGCAATGAACTTTTTCTCATACTGGTTCAGCGATAAAATCATCCTGAGGCGCTACGCGGCTTCGCAGGTCGGACCGGAGGATCAGTCACGCCTGTATGGAATTGTTGCTGAATTGGCCCAGAAGGCCGGTTTGCCCATGCCCAAGGTTTTCGTTATTCCCGAACAAAATCCCAATGCATTTGCAACCGGCCGTAATCCCGAACACGCAGCTGTTGCAGCGACAGAAGGAATACTGAAAATTCTTGATGATGATGAGTTGTCGGGAGTCATGGGACATGAACTGGCACACGTGAAGCATCGTGATATACTCACGGGTACGATCGCTGCAACTTTTGCAGGGGCCATTGCCATGCTCGGACAGTTTGCCCGTTTTGGTGTTGGGAATCAGGATCGGCGGAGCAATCCTCTGGGAACACTGCTGATTTTGATCGGAGCACCTCTGGGTGCCATGTTAATTCGCATGGCTGTTTCTCGTGTGAGGGAATATGCAGCAGATGAAGGCGGGGCTGAAATAAGTGGAAAGCCTTTGGCACTTGCAGGCGCTCTTGGAAAACTCCACCGGGGTGTTCAGGCAGTTCCCCTAACACGTGGGAATCCCGCACATTCTCATATATTCATCATGAACCCCTTCTTTGGCGGTTTACAAAGGCTGTTTTCAACGCATCCGCCTGTGGAAGAGAGAATCCGACGCTTACGGCTTCTTGATGAGAAAGAAGATCATTTGCTGTAGAGAGTATCGCAGCTCCATTACCCAATGGTGTCTATGTCAACAACGATTCAACTAATGAAAGGAGGAAAAGATGAAAAAAATAGTAATGATGGTTTTGATCCTTTTAGGTGCAGTAACCCTTCTGGGAAACAACTATGCTTTGGCAGGAGGACCCCATGGTCACATGTTGGGAAAGTCACATTTTGATGCAATGGATAACGACCAGGACGGTAAGATTAGCAAAGACGAACACATGGCAAAATGTGAAGAGCGTTTTAAAGCCATGGACACCGACAACGACGGTTTTCTGACCAGAGAAGAATGCCGCAAAACCTGGGAAGAACGAAAGGAAGGAATGATGGAGAAAATGCAGGAGAAACGCTCTAAAGGACAAGGTGGAACTTCGCCAACTGACATCTCTCCAGAGGAATTAAAAAAGAAATCCTACTAAGCTATCAACTGTGATCCATCTTTCAGAACAGCAGGCACCATGTTGACAAAGAGCAAGGCCAGGTCTCAAGAGGCCTGCTTTTTTGCTTCTATGCCCATTTACAGTAGTCGTAGCTAATCGGAGTGGAGTTTTGTGCTATTTGCTATTGATCAAAGCTCAACATAATTTCAAAAATATTGTGTTTTCGAATATCATAAGGGCAAATCTATTTTTGAGGTTTTGCATTTTTTTTGTAATTTTGTAAGAAATGGGATATATGTAATTAGTGTAAATTGACTTCCGGTTGTTGTTTTGGCAAGATATATTGAATCAAAGAGATTTTCGCATGCTATCGAAACACTCCATCTTATGCCACACAACTTTAAATTTTTCCTTATTCCGCTATTGAAAAGGGAATTCTTATCAATTCAATTCAATACAACTTTTATTTTTTTCTTGTTTCAATATTAAAAACGGACTGTTATCACTTCCAAAGGAGGTAAAACATGAAACTGCGAATTGTATCTTTTCTGACACTTGTGATATTTATTTTGGGAATGTCCGGTTGCGCAAGCATTCCGGAGGAACATGAGGGTGCGGCAAAAGGCGCCGGAATTGGGGCAGTAGCCGGGGCTCTTGGTGGGGCAATGATAGCAGGTGAAGGCTCGCGGACTAAAGGAGCAATTATCGGAGGGCTTGCCGGTGTACTCATAGGTGGTGTAGTCGGCAATTACACCGTGGACAAGAAGAAAACCGCAGATGAGACGTCAAACAAATACAACTACCAGCCTGCTAGCGGAATAATTGTTAGGATTGAAGGAACCTCAGCAAAGCCAACTATGATAAAACCAGGCGAAAAAGTTGATCTCGATGTGACCTATGCACTGATGGCTCCCTCTCCGGATAGTCAGATTAACATTACCGAGTCTCGAGAGGTAAGACTAAACAACGAACTTGTTGGTAATCCGGAAGTAAATGTCTCTCACACTGCAGGCACCTACACTTCTTCTATACCGCTTTTTCTCCCTGCAGACGCCAAGAAAGGTACCTACAAGGTAATTAGCACTATTAAAACTGATTCAGGCAAAGACTCGCGCGAGACTTCTTTTGAAGTACAATAATCCCCAGAGGCTACAACTCTCAGACAGTAAAAGAAGAAGGTACCGGTTCTCAAGATCCGGTACCTTCTGCACAATATAACCTCCTTGCACTAATTGTATCTTATTATTATCTCTCAGTTTACTATTCGTAATCCCAACCATTCGTGAGATAAATTTATTAATATTGTATTTGTAATTTATACAGTTTACCTATTCTCACAGAATTGGCAGAACCTATTCGATTTTTCCACAAGGCGTGGAGTTGTTTGGATCAAAATAATAGGGGGGCATGAAAATGTCTCAAATGCCGTTATCAAATGATATTTCCATAGTTACAACTGCGTTAAAGATCATTTTGAAACGTTCGAGCAGGTCTACGAAGACCGGTTTGAGCGGCAGTATGGCTTTTATCGCCCTTATGTCAGGCAGGTGATTTACCGGTACCTGTTCTGCGGAATCCTGCATAACGGGTTTGCTCGCGTACGATGCGAGGATTGCGGTCACGAAAAGAAGGCACAAGACATAGCGAATCCGATTAAAAACTAAAGAATAACCCATTTATTTGAAACATTGATTACGATACGGATTGTTGAATGGGCGAGGCTGATGATACCTGCTATATAGAGCAAAATGCTAAATTTTTGGGATATCAACCAAATTTCTTATGATATCTTTTAACAATAACGATCCTGAATTATTTTTTACACCACAACATCTGGTATTATTTAATTTTGTAATTTCTTAAGGCCGGGGTAATGACTTCTGCCTTTATGTTGCGACTGCATCTAACCAGCTGAAAATGTTTCAATATTCGTTGCGTCCCCAGGAAATTCAAATTCGATAAAAAAACAACGCGTTATAAAAGATTTAACAAATTTGTAATGAATCTCCCCGCTGCAAGCAGGCGGGGTATCAAAACGGAAAAGGCTTTTTTTAATATTGGGGAGACACGTTGTTCCTCCCCAAACCCCTCTTCCGCATGTTTACCCCACCGCAAGCGGATGGGGTATTTAAAAAGCATAATAAAACTGGCAACATAACGATTTGTGTCAAAACCTACCAAATCTGATCTGATCTACGGCTGCAGTAGCCGTTTAGAGGCTATCGAGCCATTCCAGAATATCTTTTTTATTTTCCCAATCAATTAATTCTTCAATCTTCGAATCACAAGAGAGATTGGATTGGATATATTCGATAAATTTCTTCTGGATCGCTTGACTGGATGTTAGCCCGGTTCGCAACATTAGGCGAATACCATAAGCCGGTGCAAGCTGATAGCAAGTCCCATCCCGGTGATTCAACAACCCGAACAACATGAAGTCGGAAGTCGTAGATGTAGCTTGGGGTAATTTTGTCTTTGGTGTGCGAAGGAGGAATTCCCTATCATCAAGGCCATATACCGGAAAAGAGCTTGACACCAGTATAAAATAAAAATACAACGCAGCTAATTTTTTGGCAGAGGGATGTTGATCGGATATAATAAATTGGAACATATTAAAGGGATTGTAATAATTGTAGGCAACTTCGGCAGCGGAAAGACCGAAGTTGCCGTTAATCTTGCGGTCAATCGGAAGCGCTCGGGTATAGACGTTCGGATAGCGGATCTTGACCTTGTTAATCCCTACTTTAGAACCCGGGAGGCAAGGAAACCCCTTGCTGAACTGGGTATTGAGGTGGTTCTACCCCCGGAAAAATATCTGCAGGCTGATCTGCCCATTTTAAGCCCTGCCATAGCCGGTCTAATCCGCCGGCCGAGCCAGTTGACACTCATAGACGCAGGAGGCAATGATGTAGGCGCCACTGTCCTTGCAAGCCTCGCAGATTCATTTCGGAAAAAGCGTGTGCATATGCTCCAGGTTGTGAATCCGTATCGGCCCTTTACGGATACGGTAGCCGGTTGTTTGAGAATGCGCGATCAGATCGAAAAGGCTTCCAAGATGTCCATAAACGGTATCGTTGGCAATGCAAACCTGATAGATGAAACCACAGTAGAAAATATATATAAGGGATATGATTTTGTTAAAGCATTGTCTGACGAGAGCCGGTTGCCCCTTGAGTTTATCACGGCATCGGCAGAACTTTTGCCTAAAATAGATGTTGAGCGTTTTTCCTGTCCGGTCTTGCCTATAGAAAGACAACTTGTTCCGCCGTGGAAAAAGGCTGTCGAGTTGAAAAAATAAGCTGTTGAAAATCTTTTTGCGAGACCACCATAATTAAAGAGGAGTCAGAATTTATGGCATATCAACATACTATTGACGATAACCTATGCAAAGGATGCGGACTATGTGTCAGCGTATGCCCAAAAAATGTTCTGGAAATTTCCGATCAAGTTAACTCCATGGGTTATTTTCCTGCGTATCAGGCACGCCCTGAAGACTGCATCTTCTGTACAACATGCTGCATCATGTGCCCTGATGTAGCGATAAGCATAACCAAAGTTGTTGAAGAGAAAGCAGATCAAGAATAAACGGAGGAAAAACATGGGCAAAATATTAATGAAGGGAAATGAAGCGATTGGAGAGGCCGCAATCAGGGCTGGATGCCTTAATTACTTTGCCTATCCCATTACCCCTCAATCCGAAGTTGCGGAATACCTTTCCCGCCGTATGCCGGAAGTGGGCGGTGTATTTTTACAAGGCGAAAGCGAAATCGCCGTAGCGAACATGCTTTTCGGTGCTGCAGGATGCGGCGCCCGGGTTTTTACCACGTCATCGAGCCCGGGTATAAGCCTGATGAGTGAAGCCATCAGTTATATCTCATCTGCCCAGTGTCCGGTTGTTTTTGTTAACATTGTCCGCGGCGGTCCCGGACTGGGTGGAATTCTCCCTTCCCAGGCGGATTATTTCCAGGCCACAAAAGGGGGGGGGCATGGGGATTACCGGTTGCTTGTCATGGCGCCGGCAAGTGTCCAGGAAGCTGTTGAGATGGTAATGATGGCATTTCCTCTGGCGGAAAAATATCGAAACCCGGTGATGATTTTGGGTGACGGTTTGATCGGACAGATGATGGAACCGGTTGAATTCCCGGAGCACCTCAGATCCGAACCCAGCAATAAGGATGACTGGGCAACAAACGGTATGGATACTCGCAAAAGCAGCACGCGCAATTTGGTCAAATCTTTGTTTTTGAGTGCGGAATTGCTGGAAGAACATAATTTAGTCTTAAAGGCAAAGTATGACCGCATGAAGCAAGAAGAGGTTCGATACGAATCTTATAACATGGATGTGGATTACCAGGCGCTTATCGTCAGCTTCGGTACCATGAGCAGAGTTTGCAGAACCGTCATTGATAATTTAAAAGCCCAAGGTTTCGAAACGGCCATGATAAGACCCCAGACCCTCTTCCCCTTTCCTGAAGAGCCGATAAGGCAAGCCGCTTTAAAAGAAAGCTGCAAAGTCGTAATCACTTTAGAGTTGAACATGGGGCAGATGGTTGAAGATGTGGAACGGAGCGTTCAGGGGAGGCGTCCGGTTCACTGGTATGGAAAAGCCGGTGGTGATGTGCCCACACCCGAAGAAATTATTGATGTAATCAAATCTTTTTTTTAAAGTGTGATGTGGGATGTAAGATCTCAAGTCTTGATTTACCTGGTGTCCATCCAGAAATGAGAATTTTTGTTCAAGATCAAGGCATGTGAAAAAAATAACCACAGGCATATGTTTAATATTCCGAGGATTATTTTTTGAACATAACGCTAAGATTGGGCAAAAAGACCATTTATGGATGGACAATATCTAACGAAGGAGGATATATGAACAAATCAGAGCTCATCATGGCTTTGAAAACAGAAGCAAAAATCTCCAAATTAGAAGCGGCAACGGTTGTTCAGATATTTTTCGACAGCATGACTGACACTATGGCAAGGGGAGAACGTATTGAAATTCGTGGTCTATGCAGTTTTTTTATTAAAAACCACAAAAGCTATGC
>JBARSG010000386.1:0-4933 GCA_049644625.1 Desulfobacterales bacterium
GCCAGCAGTTCGGGAAATGTACAGAGCCCTTCTTTATTTCCGTAGCTGTTCACGTTCTGGCCCAGCAGGGTAACCTCCCGCACGCCGGATTCGACAAGACAGAAAATTTCATTAATGATTTTTTCGGGATTCCTGCTTGTTTCCCTGCCCCGCACGTAGGGAACCACGCAGTAAGTGCAATAATTATCGCATCCTTGCATGATGGTTACAAAGCTGGCAACCCTCCCTTTTTGGTAATTATCTTTTATAAAATCAAGCTCTTCTATCTTTTCCGACATTTCAACGTCCACAATGCGGCATTTTTTCGACGCTATGGTTTTTATGATACCGGGCAAACGGCCAATCGCATGTGTCCCGAAAACAAGATCAAGGTGCGGCACACGCTGCAGGATTTTTGGTCCTTCCTGCTGTGCCACGCATCCGCCAACTGCGATAATAAGATCGGGTTTTTTTCTTTTCAGTCCTGACAGGCGCCCTAAAAAACTGAAAACCTTTTGTTCGGCTTTTTCTCGGATGGCACAGGTATTAACAATGATCAGATCCGCCTTTTCCGGAAACGGGGTCAGTTTATATCCAACCACCTTTAATCCTTTGGCAATCTGTTCGGAATCGTAAACATTCATCTGACAGCCGATGGTGTTAATATATAAGTGTTTTGTTTTCATGTAATTTTTAGCTTTATGAAACAACGATGCCAACATAATTTTTTCAGTCTATCTGTTTAATCAGTATGTCCTTTTTAAGATCCTTTAAAATCATCTCAACATCATTTTCACATCCCGGAGCAATGCAAAGTCGCACGACACCCTGATGCGGATCCTCGGTTGTTATGGTCACAATACCGTCGTAGGCCTCAAAAATAAATTTGAGAAAAGCGATTTCTCTGCGATCAACACGAAAATATTTTTTTATGGTGTTCAATCTTCAATTTTTGGAAAGCCGAATAATAAAAATTAATATGATATCACCATATGAATTACCGTTTCAATAAAAAACTAGGGACGAAACAGGGCAAACGCATTTGAGTCCCAATACAAGGAGAACGCTCCACGCGCTACGCTGCACCGAAATCAAATGCGTTTATCATGCCGGACAACCTACCCCCGACGGTTGCCGTTATAAATCCCAGGCGTCATGATTGCCCGTCCGGTTTTGATGATCTTGCCGGTGTTGGTGTGGCTTTTTATCTTCTGATTTTTCTCGGAAAAAAACTTCGTGACCAAAATTTCTGGAAGAACCGACCGGAACCTAATCTAAAAAGCATATGTGACCTGGTGGCACTCGGGACCCTGGCAGACATGGTTCCCCTTACGAATGACAATCGTATCCTTGCAAAGACAGGACTCGATATTAAAGGAAAACCGCCCAAATAGTTATTGAAGAGATTGAAACACGTTAGCCGTTTTTTAAAAATATAAACGCTTCAGGCATAATTCAGGTTTTGGACTAAACATTTCCCTTGCAATGGTCAGCCTCTGGCATTATTATTGTGCGCAAGCCAAAAAGCCGATTTTAATAAATCGATGAGTTCGTAAAAAGCCGTTTTTTGACTTTTTATGAGACCATTAACCCGGCAGAATTAAAGGTAAAATCTTATGGCCAAGATATTTCGGCCAAGCAGTCGCGAAGCACGGATCTTATCAAAAATCGAATCTTCAAAAGAGTATGCCCGCAGAAAAACAATAGAGGGTATAAGAGACTGTATCGAACCGCTCTCCAACGCCATTGCCATGAAGCTTATTGAAAGCAACCTTGTGGAAACGACAAACAAAAATGTACTTGAGGAACAGATTTTAAAATGTCTTGAAAAATTAAGCCGTGCGGACGACTTTGAAATTGACTATCAGAATGCACCCTTCAGACATATTATAACACAGCCTAATGTTGTCAGCCTTTATGTCACTGCTTTTGTAATAGAGACCCTTATTAACCATAAAGTGGTCGTCGATATATTCGGTTCTGACGAAGAAATATATCTTTGCATTAATCGGCAAGTAGTAAAATTTCTTTCCTGAAAATGCGCCCTTCTTTCCTTCCCAGGTTAGTGAACGGACCTTTTGACGACCCCGGATTATTCATCCCCTTTCTTCTTGAAAAACGTGCCATAATTTTCGATCTGGGAGACATCTATTCGCTTTCGACCAGAGACATTCTCAAAATCAGCCATGTTTTTATCAGCCATACGCATATGGATCATTTCATAGGGTTTGACAGGCTGCTGCGTCTTTTCCTTGGCCGGGAACAGCACCTTTACTTGTACGGTCCCGAAGGTTTTTTGAAAAATGTTGAAGGGAAGCTTGCCGGATACTCATGGGACCTTGTTAAACATTACAGCAATCTATTTGCATTGAACGTTACCGAGGTGCATCCCGATCATATGATCACCAGAAATTACATATGCCAAAACCGATTCATGCCGGCGCAAGAGGATATCAAGCAGCCTTTTGACGGCCTTTTGCTCAAAGAACCGGCCCTGTCTGTTTCCGCAGAAGTTCTTGATCACAGTATCCCCTGTCTCGGGTTTACCATTGAAGAGCGATTCCACATAAATATAATGAAAGAAGGTGTTGCCGGTCTCGGGCTCGAGATCGGCCCGTGGCTAAATGAATTTAAACAGGCATTGTACAATAATAAAGACCCTGATTCGGAATTTGAGGTTAAATACGGCAGGCAAGATTCATATAAAAAGAGGTTCATCCTGGGTGATCTCGCAAAGCGGATTGCTCTTATCACTCCAGGCCAGAAGGTTTCCTATATCGTCGATGCCGCGTATAGTAAATCAAATGAAAGAAAGATTATTGAACTTGCCAAAAACGCGGATCACCTGTTTATTGAAACGGCGTTTCTTGAAAGGGACAGGGATATTGCCGAAAAAAAATGCCATCTCACCGCCTGGCAAGCCGGAAGCATTGCAGGTAAGGCCGGGGTAAAACAGGTTACGCCGTTCCATTTCTCACCCAGGTACAAAGGATTGAAGCAGCTTTTGGAAAAGGAAGCCATGGATTCATACCACAGACATATTTCTCGCCGCTGAAAGTCAAATTTCAAGGTCTAAAAAAAATCAGGTTAAAGCCGGATCTTGATTTGGGTCATAAATAAAATTTAATTAATTCACAATCCAAGATCTTAAACCCATATCCCTATCATTTTAAGATGTCCGGCTTTCATAGCAACTAAAATATGTTGATCTTTAAAAATATAGATCGTAATTAATACCTAATCGAGAACCAACGAAATGGCACTGGTAGCGGGGTATGAAAAATCATGTAATTGAACTTATAAGATTGGCGGTTATCCTTCTGCTCGTGGCATCCTGCACTCCGTTCAAGCCACGGGCAAGGCAATCACCGTCCGGTGAATTACCGCCCACGTTTTCTCTGTATACGGCAGAATCCGAACCGGCAAAACGATGGTGGAAAGAATTCAAGGATCCCGACCTGAACGCGCTTATTATTGAAATGCTTTCTGATAACTTAACCTTGAAAGAAGCCTGGGCGCGGCTCAATCAGGTCCGGGCGCTGGCCGTTCAGGCAGGTGCCGCACTCTATCCGAATCTGACAGGGACTGCCGGGGCTTCTTATGCACGTCAACGGTCCGGCAACGGCTCCCGAAAAACCGTATCCGATGACAATTATTTCCTGGGAGTTGTCAGCAGCTATGAATTGGATCTGTGGGGGCGAGTTCGTTCCGGGCGAAAATCCGCTCTGTTGGAGGCGTCCGCCGCCCGGGAAGATGTGAATGCGGCCGCCATGACTCTGGCGGCAGAGGTTGCCCAGCGCTGGGTGAATATTATTGCCCAGCGGATGCAAAAACGGCTTCTGGAACATCAGCTTCAAACCAACCTTACATTTTTGGAGCTTGTTGAACTTAGGTTTCACATGGCCATGGTGTCGGTTCTGGATGTTTATCAACAAAAACAGGTTGTTGAAGACATCAGGGCCGAAATCCCGCTGGTTGAGGCTCGGGAGCAGCTGCTGAGGCATGAGCTGGCGCTGTTACTGGGGAAACCGCCTCAGACTTTCTTGAATATCAGCCGGGAAGAGTTGCCAAAACCGATCGAGATTCCGGCAACAGGACTGCCGGCCGATCTTCTCTCAGCCCGGCCGGATTTGCGCGCTGCCGGGATGCGCTTGTGGGCAGCGGACTGGCAGGTGGCGGCCGCACGCGCGGACCGACTGCCGGCGATCAGTCTGACGGCCCAGGCCCGCTATGGCGAATCAGATATGGACGTGCTTTTCGACAATTGGCTGCTCAGTCTGGCGGGCAATCTGACCGCCCCGATATTCGACGGCAAACGGCGGGCCGCCGAAGTGGACCGCAGTCTGGCGACTGTGGATGAAAAGGTGTCGGCATACCGGCGAACGGTTTTAACGGCCATCAAAGAAGTTGAAGATGCGCTCGTCAGTGAATCCAAGCAGCGGGAACACATTAAGGGGCTCGAGAAGGTTACGGATACTGCGCGCAAGGCTCTGAAAGAGGCGGGGAATCGCTATCGTAAAGGCCTTACCGATTACCTTCCGGTGCTGACCCAGCTGTTAAAAGTTCAAGGTCTCGAAAGGAATTTGATCCAGCAACAGGCAAACCTCCTGAGTTCCCGCATCAGTCTCTATCGTGCCCTGGGAGGAACATGGACGGAATCGCTGACCCATTAAGAATTTTATTTTTACATTGAAAACCTGGTACGTTGGGCAAGGTCAGAGATAGATGGCTCTGCCTTGGAGTTTTGTGTTTAAAATCACAAATTCCAAGCACCAAATTACAAATTAACCCGCCTTAGGCGGGTAAATCTCAAATTTTTACCCTGTTAAATCCCCTCGCCTTGCGGGGGTCCGCCTTTAGGCGGAATTTAACAGGGCGAGTATTCAATGACCAAAACCTTCCAGGACGAGACATTGTTTGGACTTTCGAATTTCGGTCATTGGAAATTGTTTGA
>JBARSG010000387.1:0-3763 GCA_049644625.1 Desulfobacterales bacterium
CTTCTGAGATTAACGGCGGAAATATTGCCGGAAATAGGATTGACCGAATTCACTTAAGCTGCCGTCTCACAGACAGATACCTGACCATCAACGATTTAAACTTATATACATTTGCGGGCAGATTTGACCTGAAAGGCCAGGTGGACTTTAAAAAGGCCTTTGCCAACGGATTCATCTCGCCCCATTTCGACTTAAATGCCATATCCTATAAGCTGTCCCTGCGCCAGAAAGACACAGTGCTCGAAACCATGCCCTTCAAGGGATCAGGGTTAAAGGGATCCATAACTTCTTTAATCGAACTCAAAGGAACGGGCATTTATCCAAAGACGCTCACGGCCGAAACCGCCCTGGAACTATTTGCAAGCAAACTGTCCGCCGGGGAGACATTTTCCCCCCTTGATGCACACGTGAACGCACAGGCAAACATGGAAAAGGGGCGCGTTACGGTTCATCAGCTTGACGCCCGGGCAGATGAAACTCACCTTAAGGTTGCCGGCAATTATGACATTTCTTCCCATAAGATTGCCGCTGATTTTAAATTCAATACCCCCGACCTGACTAAAGTATTGTCAGTGTTTGGAATCAAAGCATCGGGGAAGATGGATATCCATGGCAAGTTAGGAGGAACGATTACGGAGCCCATTGCGCATGCACAATTACAGGGGGAAAATTTAGAATTCGAGCAGGTGAAGATCGGCGATGCGAGTGCAAAGATCCGATTTTCCCAGGGCATGCTTTCCTTGGATCATGGAAAAATTCGCAACCAAAATTCATTGCTCGATATTTCCGGCACCGTCCGGATACGTGATCCCATAACGCGTGATATTTTGGAAAACCCTGGTTTAAACATTGCATTAAAAGGAGACGCTCTGTTTATTGAGGACTTTGTCGAGGGAATCAAGGGGAAATTTACTCTGAACGGACATATCTTCGGAGACACAGCACACCCTTTGGGACGGTTGAATCTTAAAGCAGAACATGTCGACGTCTATACCCTAAAAGTGCATGGAGTTCAGGTAACCTCAGAGCTTGATGGCGATCGATTCAATTTGGACCCTTTTGAACTCGTGATTGCGCCCGGTGAAAAAATCCTGCTCCATGGTTGGATTTCTTTAAATAAAGATTACCACTTACGACTTGCCTCCGAGGGCATTTCCCTTAAGAACCTAACACCGCTTCAGCTGGGAGACGGTGATACCGGTAAGATTTCCTTTATGTTCCAAGGACAGGGGGATTTTGAAAATCCTCAGATCAAAGGCGAGGTGGTTCTAAATGAGTTGCGATTCAATAACCGGCCGCTGCAAGACGAACGGTTCCAAATTGAAGTTAAGGACCGGACGGCATATATTTCAGGGGGTCGGAACTTTGCTTTGGATGCAACTTACCATTTGCAGACCCACGCTTTTTCAGCATCCGCCGGGTTTGACAACACCAATTTGACCCCTTATTTAACAATTGCCGCCCCAAGCAAACTGAATGGTTCCATAACCGGAAAAATCCAGATCACCGGCAATGCCCAGACACCGGATCAAATAAAAGGGTGGGTAGGTATTTCTCGGATTGAGATTTTTTCGAATCAAACAGAATTGATCCGATCCCGTGACTTCAAGGCTTTTTTAAAGGATGGTGAAATTTCGATTCCCGGTGTCCGCCTGGACCTGTTTGAACGAGGCATTTTAAACATTAAAGGTAATGCCAAACTGAATGGCGACCTTGATATTATAGCCCATGGCAACATCCCTTTGGAAATAATAGCGCATTTTTCAGATGTTTTCCCCAATGCCGCCGGTGACGTGCTCCTTTCTCTTTACATGAACGGAAACCTGTCGCAGCCAAATTTACGTGGGGATGCTGAAATTAAGAATGCCGGAATGACGGTTCCCGGCCTTTTACAGAACATGCACGACCTGAACGGCCGTATTCAGGTAACCCCGGAATCGGTTGTTCTGGATAACATCCGGGGAATGCTGGACACCGGAAGTTTTGAATTGTTTGGCGCCATTGATCTTAAGGCATATCGACCCTCACGGGTGGAGCTCAAATTAAAAGCCCATGACCTTCCTCTTATGATTCCCGACACCTTGGAAACCCGTTTGAACGCCGAACTGGATATTCGAGGCACACCTAAAAAATCTCTCGTCTCAGGTGACATTCAAATGATCGAGGGAAAGTATTATAAAGATATGCGGCTGAATCTTGCGGAAAGCCTCGGTAAAAAATCCCGGGAACAGGCCCTGCCGGCATCGGAGATCCCATGGCCTTTTTTAAAAAATATGAGCCTGGATATTACAACCCGTTACAGAGAACCTTTTGTCGTAGACAATAACATGGCCTTGTTGGCCCTCAAACCTGATCTCCGCATACACGGGTCTGTGAATCAACCTCTGATCAGCGGAAGGGCCCAGATAGAATCCGGAACCGTCTATTTTCAAAAAAAGGAATTTAATGTCAAAAAAGGGGTCTTTGATTTTATCAACCCGTATAAAATTGAGCCGACCATTGATGTGCAAAGCGAAATAAAAATTCGGGAATGGACCGTATTTTTAAATATCTCGGGAACGCCGGAAAATCTTAAGTTTACTATTTCTTCCGATCCATGGGAAACAGAGGAGAATATTCTTTCTCTGTTGATAACCGGGAAAACAACGCAGGAACTGATTGCAGGGGAAGGCGGTTTATCCCGGTCTTCGACACAGATACTGGCGGATATCCTGGCTGAAACCGCTCAAAAACAAATCAAGGATGCCACCGGTCTGGATGTTGTAGAACTGGAATATACGGAAGCAAAAGAGGCCGAGGCGTCGGATGAGGTAAAAGTAACTGTGGGAAAAGAGCTTTCCCAAAGAGTAACCGTCAAATACGGCATGCAGACAAAAAATGCCAGGGTCATTCAGCAAGTGATCACAGAATATAAATTTCTTGAGAATCTTTTAATAAACGCCTTCCAGGATACGGAGGGACATTATGGCGGCGGGCTTCAATTCAGACTTGAATTTCGATAGAGAAAGACCCATTCAGATGACCAAATGTAAGCGGAAAGACTGGATCAAGAAAACCGCAGTGTTGTGGATTATAATGGTATGTTTTGCCCAAGACGCTGCATATGCTCAGAAGGAGAGAAAAGATGAACCCGGACCGCCGATTGTTTCTCGGATTATTATCGATGTTCAGGGGATAAAAGGAGGTGCGAGCCCGTGGGTTGATCGGGTAAAGCGTCTTATTTTTATCCGGGAAGGAGAGCCCTTTTCCCCAAAACGGTTCCAGGATTCCCTTGACGCTTTGAAATCGTCGAACATGTTTAAAGCAATCCATGTTTCTGAATCAGACCGGAGAGAAGATCAGTTTGCCATCGGTTTTCAAGTAACGCCCTATCCTCGGATTAAAGATATTAAAATCAGCGGCGCCTTTCCCCTGTTGACACGAGAAATTCTCAACGCCATGCAGTTGTATCCGGGAGATGTATATCAACCGGAAACGTTTTTCGGCAAAAAGGCCGTCATTACCGAGGTTTTCAAAAATGAAGGTTACATTGCACCGGTTGTTGATTTAGACGCCGTAGAAGATCCGGCAGACGGAAATGTTGTGGTTTATGTCACTATGGACAAGGGGAAGTTTTTTCATATCCGGCGTTTTGAAATCACAGGAAACCATGCTTTTTCTATCACGCGCCTTAAATTGCGGATCAAAACTTGCAAATCGCGGCTGACTCCGGATTTTATGAGGCGTTTTAAGAAAAAAACATTTAACAATGATATCAAAAACC
>JBARSG010000388.1:0-2282 GCA_049644625.1 Desulfobacterales bacterium
ATCACGGTCGAAGTGGAAGCTAAGGCTAAGGAATTGGCCGTATTGAAGTTAAAACAAGACCTTATCCCGAATATTTCATGAAAACTTTTAAGTAACATATTATTCTAATTTAAATTCAATTAGTTAACCTAACTACCGGCTAATTTTTCAAAGTCACACTTTGTCGCCTAATGAATTGACTCGTTTTACTTAATTATTTTAACCCCTTGGGCAAGCCCGAGGCGCCAATTTGCTGTGTTATCATGGGCTTGCGGTAGCAAACTACAGCAGCACCCCTAAATGCCTTACAAATGAACGCCTCAGGCTTGTGAAATACTCAGGGTTATCGACCGGTTAAAAATTTAGTAGATTTTTAGGTCAATTCCCTTATTTATAGGATTGGATTTCCTGGTATGAGAATGTGATATTACTGCGCTGGTAATTCAATCAATCTGAAATAGATACTGAGGTATGTCAGGAATTAAGATAGGAATAATTTATTAGACATTATTCTCTTATGTTGCCAATTTAATTATGTTTTGTGATTTAATTCCCATTTGATTCCATTTCCTTCCTAAAGGATTAAAAAAATCCTTTTAATTCCTTTTGTGTTCCATCCCACGCCCCGGTTTTTTTCATTCCGATAGTTTCTACCGGAACGTACACTCTCTAATAATTTGAAACGTATTTAATTCAAGATGGATTGAAAAACCCTCTTTAATTCATTATAGGCCATAAAAGGAAAAGCCCGAAGAGCCACCTTCGGGCTTTAAAGAAGAGCTACTGCAATCAGCCGGAAGCTCCTCCCATATACTTCCTTTCTACTTCATCTTCCGGCTGTTTGCAAGACCGGAGGCATGTCCATTTTGCTATTGATCCAAATTCGCTGCCGATGGTGTGAACTGGTTTTCTGTATCTGCAGATGCTGCTTTAGAGGACAAACCTACTGCAGCGACCAGTGCCGAATCGCTGGAAAACGAAAAAATCATTCTGAAGCCCAAAGACGGTATCGCCGAACCGATAAAGGTAAAAAAGCCCATCGCGAAGCCGAAAATCGCCGCCGACATGGCCTGAGCGAAAACAATCAAAAAAACATGGATGATCCATCTTCCACAGTACTACCCGCATGGGTTATGGGAGTTCTATGCAGGCTCTGGAGCCGCATTTTTCATGTGAAAAATAGCCCGTATTGTTTTTTTTGCGGATGTGACGGTCAAATTGTGGATCAATTTCCCCGCCGGGGATACGGCTAAAGATGAAAGGTGTGGACATGATACGTAAAAAAATACTCGTCCCCGAACGGATAAGACAAATTGAGGGCAGCTTTGGCTTTATTCCTCATCGTTTCCTTATCGATGGATTCTTAGCCGCGCTGAGTCAGCACGAACTGCTGTTGTATCTGTTTCTGATTGTGGCTGCAGATCGTTATGGCTTGTCCTTTTATAGCTGCAATTCCATTTGTTCTTTGCTTGGCCTCGCCGTCGATCAATACCTGAAAGCCAGAGACGGCCTGATCGGAAAAGATTTGATCGCTTTTGACGGAACAATTTTTCAAGTACTTTCTTTGCCGGAACCGTTAAACGCCTATCAGCGCCAACAGCCTCGATCAACGCGGGGGAAAGGCCCTGTGCCGGTTGCTCAAGTTTTTCAACAGTCACTCAGAGGATTAACCCATGATCGATAACCCGAGTCGAACACTAAAGCGAGCCATTGACGAGTACCTGCAATGGATGATTTCCGCCGGCTATTCTTTCCGCACGTATGATGCATATCGAAATGAATTGAACAGCTTTTTCCTCTTCATATTCCGGAATCAAATTGACTGGAATGATATCTTTACCTTTAATACACTCAAAGACTTCCAAAAAAACACACAAGCAGCGACTGCGCACGGTGTAAGAAGACTTTGGCGGTATCTTTTTGATCAAAAAAGAATCCATCAGTCCATAGACCCGCCGCATCGCAGACTGTCGGATCCTTACGAGGACTATCTGCGCTATTATAATCAAACCCGGAAAGTATCATCAATCAAGCTTGTCCGCATCAGAAGGGTCCTTTGCGCTTTTCATGATTACCTTGAAAGACAAAACATCAAACTGGCTTCCATCCGCATTGAACAAATTGATGCGTTCCTGGCGGAATTTTTTGCTCCCTTTTCTCCAGCTACCCGCCAAACGTACCGCTCCTATCTTCGGGGGTTCTTAAAATTCCTGTATTACCCCCGAAGGATCATCCGCAAAGACCTCGCCCCCCTGGTGGTCGGCGCCCCCCAATTTGCTCAAAGTAAGCAACCTAAATTTTTG
>JBARSG010000389.1:0-9408 GCA_049644625.1 Desulfobacterales bacterium
ATAAAAAACTCCTTGATTTTACTTGTTTTAAAAAATGGTCAATCTGTTAAATATAGCCTATTTTCAAACCACAGACTATCATCATAAATCAAGCACTTTTCTCACCACGCAAATTTATATTCCGGCATGATAGTTCACGAACACTTATCTAGTAGTGCTGAAAGGTTCAGGCCCCAATGATTTGATCATTTCGGTAAACCTTGTACTAACCTTTATTCGAATTAAAAACTGATCTTGATTCCTGCCGCTAATTTATACAGGTCATCGCTGTCATAATTATCGCTGGCCGCAAGATGGTCAGCTCCGTCGCCGGCGGCCAGATAAGCCGCATCTATTTTCAAATCCACATGCTTGTTTAGCTTGTAGATATACCACAGGTCAAATTCGTAGCCGAGATCATCATCCGATTCATTGGGTTTAAATTCGAGATCTTCTGCGGTCATGAGATAACGTACCGCAGCCCTGAGGTAGTTTTTGCCATTAATCTGGTATTCACCCTGGATGGCATAGTTGATCAGTCCTTTATCCATGATATACGGCGCATCCGAGATGAACCGGTCACAGTCGGCCATAACGGAATCCTTAAAAAAGATTGTGCCGATAAAGACGTCCACATCAATGGCGTCAAAATTTTCTGCATCGTCGTCATTGGGATCGTCGTCACCGCTGACATAGAGAATGTTGCCGGAGATCTTGAAATTGTCGCTCACCTTGAATCCAACGGTCAAATTGCCCAACCAGGCGGATCGGTCAAGGTCATCGATGGCAGGGGCGTCGAAATCAATATCTCCGCCCTGATAAATGAAGTCAAAATCGCCGAAAAGTTTGCCCTTGTTGTACTTGCCGGTTAGACCGAGGTAATAGTATTCGCCATCGTACTCATCACCAAGGGTTGTTTCATCTTTATCCAGATCCGTATAAATACCGAAGAATCCCAGCGTGGTGTTTGGAGTCAGTTTGTTGTCCGCCTTAATTACAAAATAGTCGTTGTCTCCTTCAATGTTGGAGGTTGTCTCCTGGTCTTCACCACGGTACCAGCCTGCCATCGTTTTCCACCCGCCGAAATCACTATGGTAGGTGAGGCCCGCAGCCGTTTCCGTCCAGACCCAGTGATTGATCTTGGTGGGCTGGAGGCCGGCCCGGATTTTCCCGCCGATAACCGGCATGACCACTTCAGCATAGGCAAAACGGGTCTCCTGGTTCACTCCGTCGCCGGAAAGGCCGAATTTTTTATCTGCATTGGTGTCGCCCCAGTTAATGGTCCCCACTTCCAGACCGTAAACAATCTTGGCCAGTCCGTCATCGGTTGTCCCTTCAAAGCGGAGCCTCGCCTTGGTAAGGCCGAAAAGGGCATCGTCATTTTCGCTCATGACATTATAAAGTGTGGGTGTTCCACCTGAAGTTTTCATGCCTGCTTCGTTAAGCCTGCCTTGATAACTGAAGTAATCCGTTGGACCACTTTTTTGGGGAGTAGCCATAGCGCCATAGTTGTCGGTGACGCCGACCGTCTGCCACATTTTTCCGTGAAAATCAAAGCTGAATGCGTATGCCGTTCCCGCAAGCACCAAAAATAAAATTGCTGTCAACATAAAACTAAAACAACCTTTTTTCATTTATTCCCCCATTCTTTTCCTGATTTTTATAAAAATTTAATCTAATAGTTCACCAATACCCTGTCACAAAAAATTTAGTCTTTTCCTAATTCATTGTTTATATTTTTTCAACTTTAGTTTTGATATATTTAGTAAAGCGCGCCGTTAATTCCATAATACTCAAATAAAACGTACTTTTTACAACATAGCCAATATTGAATTAAATTTTTGTTGATTTTTACCATGTGTAGCTTCTGTTAAGCACTGTCAAAAACAATAACAAAACTGAAAAATCTGTCCGTCTTGTCGGTTGTTCAGTATAAAAAGAGTTAGAGAATTACGGATACAAACACACCTTTCTATGCTACAGCATGCTTTGGAAAAAATTGTGCTGTAGTAATAATAACTACCCTGTTTTACATAAAAACCGGCCGCAATCCGTCTAGTTTCTTCTTGACTAAGGTCTCCTACAAATCTATAGTTTAAAGCTTAAATCCTGCATAAACTACCTTTAAACATTTAAAGATTACAGGAGGTATCATTTTGAACTACCTTTTTATGCGTGTTACTATTTTATCAGCAATACTTTCTTTTTTTCTTTCTTTGAACATCGTTTATGCCGAAAAGATCACTGTGGGCGAGATCGTAAAAGAGGTTAGCCCATTGGAAGCCAAGGTAATTAAAGTCCCCGACGGACGATACCTTATCAATATGGGAACCGACAATAACGTCAAAAAAGGCAATCTCTGGACCTTGTATTCCACAGGTGAGCAGGTGATTGAGCCTATCACAGGCAAAAAACTCGGTGCGGTGCCTGTACCTCTTGCGATTTGCAAAGTTACAAGAGAGGAAAAACACTTTTCGGAAATATCAGTTAAGTGTTTTAAGGAAGCGTGCAACATTAAATCAGGACTTACGGCAAAACGCTACCGCGAAATCAAAGCCGTGTTTCAGGACGTTAACGGCTCCTCGTACCGTCTGTACGAACTGATAAGGAGTAAGCTCCCATCACTTGACTGGCAGGGATACCAGTGCATTGAAAAACCTTCTGATGCCGCACAACTTCCTGACGGTGTGGTGATTGTTGCGGATAATAAAAAAGTCACCATCTGGAGTGGTGGTGAGATATTGTCGGTATATGATGAAATGACTTCTGCCGGAGGTCTTCCCCAACCTGCGCTCACCCAATCGACGCTACCCGTGACTGAAAGAAAAAAAAGCGACTTAAAGCAAAAAACCGTCACCGGCCCGCCGGGATTAATGATTCCTGGTCTGAATACAGATCTGGTAATAGAAAATTACGGAGCCGTTGCCAGCATTGACTATCGAGTCAAAAGTCTGGGGATAATAGAACCTGATAGAGCAAAAACACCTTATTTCATTTACCTCAGCAATAAAACCCTGTATGCCCGGGCAGTCGGAACCGGGGAAAGTTATCATTACGCCTATAAAGGTTTTGGTGATGTGGTCAATATGTCGCTGGGACCGAACGGACTCATAGCTCTTAACATCTATGTCCAGGGCGAAGGCATGAATTCACGAATTCTCAAATTCACAACCGGCGGATTTACAGTCCTTACAAAAGATATCGAATATATTTTAGAATTTCTAGACATGAACGGAAACGGTATTAATGAATCTCTGGTTGGCCAGGACTTTGATACGGAAAGTTTTTTCGGCTCCGGAGTTTTTCGCCTTGCCGTTGATGATTCAGGCAAAATAACGCAACATGATTCCTTGGCTACTCCCAAGGGTTTCAATCTGCTTGGAGCAATTCTGGCCGACCTGGACGGAAACGAAATTAATGAAACGGCCTACTATAATCCCGGGAGGAAGCTGGTTATATATGAAGCCAACCAACAGAAATGGGAATCACCATACTCTTTTGGCTCCATAAAATCCATGCTTATTGACGACATTGTAAATGAATCCAATGCACCCAGAGGTGTGCCGGTATGGCCTCAATCGGCCTTGTTTAGCATAGATAATGCCCTTTTTGCAGTAGTACCGGCCAACCAGACCGGCATCTGGGGTATGGTTGGCGGCAGCGCCAAAAATGGCAGACTTGGACTCCTTTGCCCGAATAACGGAACATACGCTTTCAGGTTTTTGACCACCAAGTTCCAGGGGCCGGTCCAATCAATTTTTATGTATGATAATGAACTTTACATTGCTGTTGTTGAAGGAAACGCCTTTACCGGCCAGGGTAAAACCCATATTCTTGCGTTACCCATGAATGTGCTTAAAAAAAGTATAAGGTAACCGATTAAGCCTTTTCTTTGTATAAAAGCGATGTCGTGTAAACAATCGTTACAGTTGCTGCATAAAAAGCTACAGTCGTATAACATATTGATTTTAAGTATAAATATATGTCCATCCTCATCATGCCACATCAATGTGTAGCCAATCTAATCACATCCCTCTCCTTTTTTAAATTATCCTTTTTTCCTTTACGACCATAAGGTTCAGCAAAAATTCAATGATTTCAATAGGAAAAGATCAAAGTGATCTATCTGCTCATATGTGGCATTTTTATTGCATTAAAAGGTACAACACTGATCATCAGTTAACGTGAGAGGAGGCCGCTAAAATGAAAACAATAGGAGCCAAAGATCAAAAAAAGAAAAAGAAGCGGGTTATGGGATTCCAGGTGCTCGAAGATGAATGTATTTGGATGAAGGCCGGAATTGTCAATTTCCAGCTATGTGACAATGCCTATGATTGCTACAATTGCCCCTTTGATAAGGGGATGCGGCGTACAATGGAGTCCGGGCGCCAGACCGAAACGGAACGGAAAGAACCCGCATGGGTTGAGCATTTAAAAACACGGTATCAGGGATCAGAGCGACCCTGTAGGCATTACTTAACCGGACGTATCGATGCCCCGAAGATCTGCCCCCTGAACTACGAATGTTTTCATTGTACTTTTGACCAGATTCTGGATGAACTCGATTTTGAGCAACTCCACAATCCGCCCAGCTACAATTTAGCGTCAGGTTATCGAATGGCCGACGGCTATTATTATCACATGGGCCACAATTGGGCTCGTTTCGATCATGGGGGACGACTCAGGGTCGGATTTGATGATTTTTTGGTGAAGTTATTCGGTGGATTGCAATTTCTCGCCCTTCCGCCTCTGGGAACCACTTTGACAAAAGATCAGGTCGGACTGACCTTCGGTCGAGAAGATCATAAAGCTGCAGCCCTGTCCCCGGTAACCGGTACGGTTCTGGCGGTGAACCACAAGGTCCGGGAGCATCCCGAAATCACTCATGAGGATCCATACCATGAGGGATGGCTATACATACTGGAACCTGATATGCCGAAAAAAAATCTAAGAGGACTCTATTATGGCAATGAGGGCATTCAGTGGATGGAACAAGAGAGCCAGAAACTGTTGAATCTCATGGGACCGGAATATGAACAACTGGCAGCAACAGGTGGTCAGCCCATTAGCGACGTGTTCGGTAATTTTCCTGAGCTCGGATGGGATTTACTGGCGAAAACGTTCCTTAGAACTGAGAAGATTTAAAGGAATTTTATCAAGTTTTTTTAGCGATTCTTCATTATCGGACTGGCGAAGAAGACGATCTTTAAGAAAAGTTGAGCAGTACCTGCAAAGATTAATGGGTGTCTCATCCAGGTCTTGGATACCTCCAGAGAAATGCATGAGACACCTTTTTTCCTGGCAATGGAGAAGATTGAAAAGATGGCCTAATTCATGAAGGGCAACTTTCGCCGCCCTTTCAAAAATCAGTGACGATGGAGAGGGAGAGCCATCCGGATTCTTGCCCAGTCTAAACAGCGAGACCAGTGCGAATTTTCCCCCCTGTTTTGCCTCGCCAAAGACGTGAGTAAAAATGGGAATAAAGAGGTCCAGATTAAGAACACCGATGACCTTGTCATAATCTTTAAACCTCATAGACTCAAATGCTTTGAGAATAATGCCTGCATCGTACTGAAACCGTCTTTCATCAAGAGCATATTCAGGATGTTCCAGCGGTGGCAGGATCTGTACGGAAAGATTAAAATAGCCGGAGATATGTGCCGCGATGACCTTTAAGGCAATTTCGGGAACCTCTCCAAGAGGAACCACGCCGACGAGTCTTTTCTTTGAACTCATGAAAAATTCTGGCTAAGGCCTCCTTTCCAAATTAAACCGTTTAATCTTTTTATGCAAGGTAACCCGGTTGATTTCCAGAGCTTTGGATGCCTGAGTCACATTCCAGTCGTATTCTTCAAGGATCTGTTGAATATGCTGCTTTTCAACTTCTTGCAGGGACAGAGGCCTTGATAAGGGGGCGGGAGAAGACCGAAGGAAAGCAAAATCCTTAATCCCGAGTGTCCGGGATTGGGAAAGCACCACAGCTCTTTCAACGGCATTTTCCAATTCCCTGACATTTCCCGGCCAATCATAGCGTTTTAAGAGTTCCGTTGCATCACGGGTGACGCGATCGACCTGTTTTGTTGTTTCATGCCCGTACTTTTCAAGAAAATGCTGGATTAATAAGGGAATGTCCTCCTTTCTTTTCTTTAGCGGAGGGATGTCAATCATGATTACATTAATTCGGTAAAAAAAATCCTCTCTGAAAGAGCCGTCGGTAATTCCTTTCCCCAAATCTCGGCTGGTGGCTGAAATGAGTCGAAAATCTACCTCAACAGGCTCTCTGCTCCCGATACTGGTTATCTTCTTTTCTTCCAGAACGCGCAGCAGATCGATCTGCATTTTTGGGCTGATCTCTCCAATTTCGTCAAGGAACAGGGTACCCCCTGAAACCACTTCCAAAAAACCCTTACGGGCATGGGTTGCTCCGGTGAAAACCCCTTTTTGATGTCCAAAAAGCTCACTTTCCAGTAGGGTGTCCGGTAGCGCACCACAATTGATAGCAATAAAGGGGAGATGGGATCGACGGCTTTTTGCATGTATGGCTTTTGCAACTAACTCTTTCCCGGTACCGGTTTCCCCGATCAACAGAATAGAAGAGTCGCTCTGGGCAACCTCCGGGATCAGGCTGAAAATATGCTCCATTGCTGGAGACTGTCCGATAATGTTATCGAAACGGGTAAATTTCTCCAAACGCCCTTTCAGATAGTTGTGCTCGAATAACAGTCTCTTTTGATGCGATATCCTCTCCATTACAAGGGAAAGTTGATCCGGCTTGAAGGGCTTGAGCAGGTAGTCGCTGGCCCCGATTCGCATGGCTTTTACCGCCGATTCAATGGATCCATATGCCGTGATAATGATAACGATGGTATCAGGATATTCTGTCTTTACCTTTTCCAGCAGTTCTATGCCATCCATTTCGGGCATCTTTATATCCACAAACAAGAGCTGAAAAGGGTAGTTTTCCAATTTATCCAAAGCCTCAAAGCCCGATGAAGCAGTTTCCACCACATGGCCATATTTTTTAAACCAGTGGAAAAGGGATTCCCGGACGATTTCTTCATCATCCACAACCATGATGCTCATCTTTTCATCCATAGTCTTCCTCCATCACATGGCCCAAGAGGTTAATGGGTGGGAAAATTCAAAATAAATGAAGTCCCCTCTCCCACCTTACTGTTTACTTTGATATTACCTCTATGATTTTTTATGACGCTGTAAACAATGGATAATCCAAGCCCGGTGCCTTCTCCTTGTTCCTTTGTGGTAAAAAATGGGTCAAAAATGTGGTCCAGGTTTTCCCTGGGGATTCCATATCCGGTGTCCACAATTTCTACCCGCACATTCTTTTTTGCCCTTTCCAGTTTGGAAATTATGCTCAATTGTCCACCTTGGGGCATTGCTTCAATAGCGTTGAAAATCAGATTGAGAAAGCATTGTTGTAGCTCGTGGCCATCGCCATGTATCATTAATAATTCCGGATATAGATAGCTAATCAGGTCGATATTTCGAAGTTCCATTTTATGACGCGTCAGGGCAATGACCGCCTCAAGGACTTCGTTAAGATCTATATCCTTGTATTCCCTGGGACTTTCGCGGGAAAATGAGAGAAGGCCGGAAACGATTTCACCACATCGTTCCAATTCTTTGGACATGAAAACAAGGTGTTTTTTAAACTGTTCCAGGTCGTTAGAGCTGGGATCGCCTTCAGTCAGGATTTCCTGCATTAAATGGCTGAACGTTAATAATCCCTGAATGGGATTGTTAATTTCGTGGGCACAACTGGCCGCTAATTTGCCCAGCGAGATCATGCGATCTTCCTGGATCAGTTTTTGAAGATCAGACTTTAATTCCTTGACCCGCTTTTCCCATCTATGTGAAAGTTCGTCTGTAATATCCCTGAATATCTCGATAACCTGAAAGATTTCACCGCTTTCATTTCTTAAAGGATAAGTGACGATATTGTAGAAGGAGGATCGATCTCCCGAACCAGGATACTCGTTCAGGACGTAAGTGGATATGCCTGTTCTCAGAGTTTCCACCATGGGGCATTTCATCTCGGGCTTGCAGCTCGAACAGGGTGCACTAAGTCCATAAGAAATTTTATAACAGTGTGCCCCGATAACCTCTTCTTTGGACTTGTTGACCATCTTTAAATAAGCTTCATTTGTTTCAACAATTGTAAAATCTGTATTTAAAATCATAATTGCTGCCGTACTTTGCTGGATGAGAAAGTCTGAAAACATCTTTTCAACGATCAATTGATGCTCTGTTAATTGCAGGCGCTGATCAATTTTGAAAAGGTTTCTTAATAACCTTCCGATGTTGTGTTCCAGAACCCCAACACCTTTGGGTCTGAGGCGTATTATCTCCAGCAGGACTTCTTGGCTGCCTGTAAGCTCAATAATGCTGTCTAGATCTTTGATCTTAAAAAGATCCTGAAAGTTATTTGTGGTATATATCCCCAGCTTTTTGGCCAGAACAAAGCCTTCGGCCTCCGGATTGATGTCGCAGACACCGACGATGTTAATGTCCAGAAAAGGGAAGCGTTCATCATAAAGAAGCTCTATGAAGTATTTACAGGCTTTGCCTCCGCCCACGGTTGCTATATTAATGGTATGGGCAATTACATTGGTCAAAAAGGGCAATTTCCCCGTACTATATTTTTTCTCTTTATTCTTTGCTTTCATAATCTAACTCCAATAAATATATACCCCTCAATTTCTAACCGGTCAAGCCGAAACCAAATTTTCCATTATTTTCACGTTCCGGAATTTTATGAATTCTGTTTATCTTTTGCCTGAAACCCGCAACAAGTAACACTGATAAGTTGCCTAACCTTCACACAACTATCTGAAAATATCACTTTTTGTCGTGGTAAAAATGTGAATACCCGGTTGACTTCCGATGGAGGATATGATTGATTGTTAAGGAGTTTGGCGAAACTTAACTTGGCAATTTACCTGTCCCGCCCTGATAATTTTCAAACCATCCGGCACAAGCCAGTGGAATTTTTAAATTTGCTGATATGGAGTCTGATATGCATGAAGATATGGAAAAAGAATATTTACTCAAGGCCATTGCCGCGTTCAAAAGAAAGTTCACGGTGATTTCGCCGGAATACAAAATTCTGGCTTTAAGCTCACGGCTTAATGGGATAAAGGAATCTGAAATCATCGGGCAACACTGCTACAAAGTATTCTACGATCGTTCTTCACCCTGCGAAAATTGTTCGGTAAAGATAGCTCTTGAGAAAAAAAAACCCGCTTTAACGCCCCAATCGGTAAACTCTTTAGATCTGAATGAAATGCCTTGTTATTTTGCGTATCCAATCTTTTCCGGAAATGACATTGAAGCCCTTGTAAGCATGGATTTTGATATCCCCACCCGAGGAGGGCTTGAAGAGAATCTGCAGCGTTCCAATGCCTTATT
>JBARSG010000390.1:0-2614 GCA_049644625.1 Desulfobacterales bacterium
TATATGCTGCTTCCGGGGATAAAGAAAAATCCCTTGAATGGCTGGAGAAGGGGTATGAAATAAAAGATCCCAATATGCCTTATATAAAAGGCCATGGGATTATTGACAACCTCCTGCACGACGACCCGCGCTTCCAGGACCTGCTGCGCCGGATGAACCTACCGCAGGGAAAATAAGCAATATGGCGCGAAATTAATTATTTCACGACATTTATACTGCCGCACAAAATGGTACTCTGCGCTTTTTTATTATTTGTGCGACCTACCCGTGTTGAGTATAATGCCAGGAAAAAGGAAAATTATGATAATTAAAAATTTCAGGCTTATCGTATGTGTTGTGTTTTGTTCGCTGATCATTCTTTTCTTGAGTTCCACAAGTCATTCTAAAATCATGAATGAAGATGGAAAAACTGAATGGGCACAATATCGTGGGCCCAATCGAGATGGAGTTGCGATATCGAATATTTCTATCAAAGCGTGGCCTAAAGGGAGTCAACCTTATCAAGTATGGAAGAAGTTCATAGGTGAGGGCTTTTCCGGAATTGCGATTGCCGGCGAACAGCTCATCACAGCATTTGCAGAAGATAATAGTGAGTTTTTGGGAGGGTTCGAAAAGACAACCGGCAGAGAAGTTTGGCGGACAGCCCTGGGAAAAATGTTTGTGGAGGAAATGGGAAACGGACCACGTTCCACTCCAACCATCGACGGGGATTTTGCCTATATTCTGGATTCCTACGGAGGGTTGTACTGCATTAACATAAAATCCGGAAAACAAATTTGGAAAGTATCATTAACGGATGAATTTGAAATCAAGCAGCCACTGCGAGGATTTTCTACTAGTCCATTAATACTGGATGAAACCTTAATCATTCATGGGGGTGGCAAAAATTCAGCATTTATCGGACTCGATAAAACCACAGGAAAAACAACTTGGCAAACTGGTGAAAGCATTGCCGGTCATTCTTCGCCATTTACAGCGGTCATCAACAATGTGGAACAATCTGTTTTTACTATTTCACGCATAGTTGAAAAAAATGGTGAAAGACAGATTCTTGACGAAACAGTCTCTTTATCTTCAAATGGAAAGATTCTTTGGCGTGGGCCATCTTTACCCCAAATCATAGCCATGCCGGTTTTTGTGCCACCGAACAAAGTATTCATTTCTAGCTCTGTGGAAAACGGATGTTTGTTAATTCAAGTTTTATCAGATGGGAAAATCGAAACGGCTTGGCATAATAAGGAAATGAGAAATCATTTCAATAGCTCTGTTTATTACAAAAACCATATTTACGGATTTAGTTCTTCAACTTTAAAGTGTTTGGAGGCTGAAACTGCACAAAGAAAATGGTCCTCTCGCGGCTTTGGCAAAGGATCATTGATTATTGCCGATGAAAAGCTGCTTGTTCTGAGCGACCGAGGTAAGTTAGCTATGATCGAGGCTACTCAAAAAGGATACAACGAACTCGCCCAAGCACAGGTTATTGAAGGCAAATCCTGGACATCCCCAACATTTTCAGATGGAAAAATTTACCTTAGAAATCAAAAGGAGATGGCCTGCTATGACCTCACAAAATAAATCAAAGAAAAGTATTATCAAATCTGTATTGTTATTAAGTGTGTTGGTATTTTGTGTTTACCAGTGCAATAAGACAAAAACACTGACGGTTGACGACATCATCCAAAAAAATATTAAAGCACGAGGTGGCGCAGAAAATTGGGCTAAAGTAGAAAATATTACCATGGAAGGAATATATGTCAGTTTTAGCGAACCGGAACCTTTTAAAATATGGCGTCAAAGGCCGAACCTCTATCGTTTTGATAGCATTAGAATCAAGAAAACTGTTATCCATGTCTATGATGGACAAAATGCCTGGTGGATAAATCCGCTGATGGGACCGCCTCATGAAAAGCCTGGAATTATACCTTCACAAAACAATCTGGATAAAGTGACTTTGCGGGAGCGATTTTTTGAACCGGTTTTCTGGAATTACAAAAATAAATCCCACCAGGTTGAACTGGAAGGGAAAGAAAATTTTGATGATAAAGACTGCTATAAACTAAAAGTGACTTTGTCGGATTCGACAATTGAATACTGGTACATTGATGCTGAATCATTTCTGGAAGTTGGCATGACTGGTGATACTTATGATTTTGGAATGAAAAATAGCCTGGAAAAATTCTTCAGCAATTATAAAGATGTGGACAGTTTAAAATTCCCTTTTCTTATCGAATCAGAATATGGCCAGCGATACCGGACCATGGAAATTGAAAATATTGAACTCTACACAGAAATAGATTCATCAGTTTTTGTTATGCCGGATTCAATAGAAAAGAAATAAATTGGATTAAGCGCTGATTAGCGTTTTATCAATCTATGGAAAGACGCCGATTAGGGTGCTTTTCTACTATTCCACCGCCTTCAAAGAACACATATACACTGAGACAAATGAATTGGAAAAAACAATTAAAATGGTTTATAAAGATTAATATATATCAGTAATCGACTTGAAGGATTTTACATTGATAGATGAAAGATCTATAAAAAAGTATTATGCTGACGTTTCTCAAGCTGAACTTAAAAGGTTACAAGACTTTTTGGAAACACACGAGATAAG
>JBARSG010000391.1:0-1673 GCA_049644625.1 Desulfobacterales bacterium
CTCTTCTTATTGTGAATAAAAGCTATATTATGACTCTGTTTACGGAGCATGTCGGGAAAGTAATGTGCGGTGTCGCTCTGGTCCTGATGATTATCGGGGCTTTTGTGATGAGGAGAATAGTTGATATTGAAGTGTAACTGGATGCTGGATGCTGGATGCTGGATGCCGGATGCTGGATACTGGTAAAAAATGGCGCAATTTTTAACCAAATATTGAGGTCTGAATTTTATAAAAATATTTAGAGGTTATAAAGATAATGAATATTTCAGCCGAATATATGCCGATTATTATTTCCGGTATAGCCTTTTTAATTATGCTTCTTGTTATAGCAGGGATAGTTTTGTATATGAGATACGGTAAAAAGAAGCAAGCGCTCATACAAAAGATTAGAAAAGAGGGCAAAAAGGCGGATATGGCCTATGCGGATGCGTCTTCTTCCCAAACCGGAGGATGGTTCCAAAATCGAGTTCTTGGGTTTTTAAGTTTACTAGGCCAAAAGGTACCCACAAAAGAAAAGGCTGTGGATTATTCTAAGTTGAGACCCCTTTTTCTTAAGGCGGGTTTGCGCCATGAAAACACACCGACCGTCTTTATGGGCGCCAAAGCGTTGCTTGCGGTTTTACTGCCGTTATGTGTATTGCTCGTTCGAATTGTGTCTCCAGTTTTGGTGCTTCCGGCCAGGCAGTTAACGGCCGTTTCGGTGGTTCTGGCAATGGTGGGTTTTTACCTTCCAAATCTATGGTTGCGATTAAAAATCTCCAGAAGAAGAGAGACCATCCTTAAAGGATTTCCGGATGCACTGGACCTTATGGTCGTCTGCGTGGAAGCCGGAATGGGTCTGGATTCCACAATTACCCGGGTTGCAAAAGAAATAGAACTGAACAACAAGATATTGAGTGATGAGCTTAAACTATACAACCTGGAAATGCGGGCCGGGAAATTGCGTAAAGATGCCTTGAAAAATCTGGCCATGCGGACAGATGTGGAGGAAGTTAACAATCTGGTGACCTTGTTGCTTCAGACAGAAAAATTTGGAACCAGTGTTGGCCAGGCTTTGACGGTATATTCTGACACCATGAGAACCCAGAGATTCCAGCGGGCCGAGGAAATGGCTTCAAAAATTCCCACAAAGCTGCTTTTCCCTTTGGTTCTATTTATCTTTCCGGCTCTGTTTGTTGTAATATTAGGACCGGCAGTTATCAATATTGTCAGAGCATTTAAAGGATTCTAAGGTGCAAAGGGGTCTGTTGCTTATTCATAAAAAAAATGCTCTTAAAAAAAAAATTTTCGGCTTGACGGTGATGTTATTTGTTGTGTCCGGCGGTTTATCCGGTTGCGCTCCTCAACAAAAGAATCTGCGCGGGGATGTGTCTTCGAAGGAAATGCCGGGTTCTGAAATCGAAAGGTTGGGCGATGTCTACTATAACCAGGGCAACTATGAACTGGCGCTGGTACAATATAATCAATTTCTTAGACTCAATCCTGACAACAACAGGGTTCATTACAAAAAAGGTCTGCTTCTGATTAAGGGAAGGCTGGATCAAGAAGCGATCCGGGAATTTAAGATAGTAATAAATAAAGATCACGCGCACGCCCCGGCTTTTAAGGGGCTGGGACAGGCCTATTTTCGTTTGAAAAAATATGAAGATGCGGTCAAATATTTAAGCAAGGCT
>JBARSG010000392.1:0-2335 GCA_049644625.1 Desulfobacterales bacterium
AAAGGGTAGGGGCTTTTTATGTTTTTCATCAAAAAGTCCTTCAGCAGTCAGTCGTTCCTTTAGTTGTTCAAAAGCCAGCTGTATTGCTCCGGTTCCTTTGGGTTCGAGATATTCTAATATTATCTGATAGGTACCCCTCGGCTCATAAACACTTACCCTGCCAATTCCTTTTACGCTCATGCCATCTTCGGGCATAAATTTTAAATTTCGGTTCTGCCCCCGAAACATTACTGCACTTATCTGAGCTTTTTCATCTTTTAATGTAAAGTAAAAATGCCCTGAAACCGGAATCCTTAAATTCGATATTTCACCGCATATCCAGATGAATGGAAAACCGTCTTCAAGTAATACTTTAACTTTAGTTGTTAATTCGGAAACGGTGTAAATATGTGGTTTATCCGTTCGGGATTGTTCTGAGTATTGGATTCCGGGGTGTGAGTTCATTAACGTTAAGTTGGTTCGCTTGCCCCGCACGTCACCAGCCAAGCCCGACCGGTATTCGGCTAAGGCGGAAGCCGGTGACGGACGGCCAAAGCGAAGCGACCTGGGGCACGGGGGAACAGCTCATATAAAGTCTCACCAAAATGAGCGATGTTTAAAATAAAAAAAGACTATCACAGTTAGCAATCCCATTCAACCAAAACCTCAACAAACCAGAAATTATAATTTTGCCATATTCGTATTTACTTGGAGAAATATGTTAACCGTGAAAGATCAATTAAATCACAAATTCCAAGTACCAAATTACAAATAAATTCCAAACACAATATTAAGGTAACCCTGAACGGTGAACTCTGAACCCGTGAACGCTTACGAATAAATTTATTAACGTCCGATAAGGTATATTATGTAAACTTTTGTAAAGAGTCTGTATTGGTAGGCTTGTATTCTAACTATCACCCTGCTTTTTTTAAAATAGGATCATTTAACGGATCAAACTTTAGTCACTTCAAACTTTAGTTCACTTTAGGCACTTTTCCGGCTCGTCCAGTTTAGAATGTTTATCTAAAAAATCCCGTAAGGCCGGAACCATAAAAATATCTTCATGGGGCAGTTTGCTCAGACAAGATGCAAGGACTTCATTTTTATCTTGAAGGGGTAACTGCTTCTCCATGATAAGAATGTTCTTTCCTTTAACCTTGCATAATCCGCTTTCAACTTTTATTCCGGAACCGCGAAGATTTTGCTCTGATACAGTGACGCAGAGTTTTTCAGCAAGTTCTTTCAAATCTTGATATATTTGCTCGGGTTTCATGATAATCAGAGCTCTTTTAACTTAACTTGTTGACGATATCTGATAATAAAATAAAAAGCGATTTGATCTTGCAAAGCCAATTTTCTGTGTTATATATGAAATCTAATTTTATGTAAGATTAAAATTTGAGCCTGACGCCGGAATTGGACAAAAGAGGGCGTTTTGCAAAGGTCTCGAAACTGATATACAGGAGAATATAATGCAATCCATTCCGCTTAAAAGGACACAGACCCAAATTCGAGTGAACGAATTTATACGAAGTGTCTATAACTGGATGGCCATCGGCCTTGGACTCACAGGTTTAGTGGCATATTTTGTATCAAACAGCGAAACCATGATGGGATTGATCTTTGGAAATAAAATAATATTTTTTGGTTTGATAATCGGTGAACTTGCCCTTGTTTTCAGCATCAGTGCGAGGGTCCAAAAAATGCAGGCGTCCACCGCAACCTCTTTGTTTATTCTGTATGCTGCTTTAAACGGGGCGACACTTTCTGCGATATTCCTTATCTATACAAGATCTTCGATCACATCAACATTTTTTATTTGTGCCGCAACCTTTGTTGCATCCAGTATATACGGCATGGCAACTAAACGTGACCTCACCGCAATAGGTCAGTTCATGTTTATGGGACTTATCGGTATTGTTATTGCATCGGTTGTCAACCTATTTATACGCAGTTCGGGAATGAGCCTGATTGTCAGTTATATAGGTGTGATCGTTTTTGTAGGGCTGACAGCATATGATACCCAGAAGCTCAGGACAATGGCGCTTTCACAGCCAGACGGTCTTGATGGTGGAACCATTAGAAAAGGTGCAATTTTAGGTGCTCTGACATTGTACCTAGATTTTATTAATCTGTTCCTTATGCTGCTCAGAATATTAGGGAGTAGGGATTGATTTTTGTAACAGTTGCGGTTAAATAAAACCACGGATGAACACGAATACACAAGAATTTAAAAATAATAACATACCATAAAATTTAGGCATTACTTTCCGAGAGCATCCTTTACAATATCAGCGAGTTGCCGGCAGTACTTTTTGGTTGCATTAATGGTGGGCCCTTCTACCATTATCCT
>JBARSG010000393.1:0-1946 GCA_049644625.1 Desulfobacterales bacterium
GGAATATGTTAATCAATGAAGCTACAGGAAAAATGACAATAACAGCCTCTGACGATCAGGTAGGATTCGTGGTTTTTGGTGCGTGTATGACCCCGTAGGAAACCCGCGACATTGCAGCCCGCCTTTGCCGGTTCGGTTGCCGCTTCGTATGGTCTCCAGGCCAGCGCACAATCTTTCGGTTACGCCATGTTCCTGATGACAGACGAAGTGCTCAAGGTTTTTCCTTGCACTTCTAAATCGTCATAAATATACTACAACTATCATGGCGTGAGAATATTTGCATGTTAATCGATTACAGAAAACAAAGGGAGGAAATGATGAAAAGAGTATTTCGATTTTTCAAGATTGCAGCAATCTTAACTGCGGCTATCGGCCTGGCAGGCTGCGCGGCAAGCGGCATGAAGAATGTGGAGGATAGCGGATTCCTCAAGGACTACGGCCAGCTGCAGCCGGGGAGTGACGACAGAGCGGCACTCACTTATTTCAAGCCAGGTGTCGATTTTAAACCCTATACCAAGCTGATGTTCGAGCGGGTCGTGGTTTTTCTGAGCCCAACGTCGGAAAGCCGTGAGACCGACCCGACCATTCTCAAGGAGTTGACCGACTTCTATCAGAATGCCCTGCTCGAAGCGGTGAAGGATGGATATGAAGTTGTCGATCAACCCGGTCCGGATGTGCTCTGGGTACGCGTGGCCATCACCGACGTGGTGCCGTCCAGCCCGATTTCCAATACCATGTCTTCCATCATTCCTGTCGGGATGGTCGTTGCCGGAGCGACCAAGGCTGTCAGTGATGCCAACCTGGGAACCGGTGAAGCCGCCACGGAAATGGAAGTCCTCGACTCCATGACCAAGGAGCGCCTGGCCGCAGCAGTGGACCGTCGCCAGGGCGGAAAGTCCGCCTTCCGTGGCAAATGGGTGGACACCAAACAGGCCTTCGAGTACTGGGCGAAGCGCTTCCGCGAGCGGCTTGACGAGCTTCGTGGATTGCAAAAATAGAAAAAATAGTAGAAATTAGGGGAATGGCTTTTTCTGTTTGTGACAAATAGTGTCAGGACCCTAATTGATTGTAGAGTGGAAGTCATGTCGTTAATAGCTTGCCACGACTGTGATTTGATTCATCGGGTTGGCCCTGTGCCTGAAGGAAGCGCAGTTAGTTGTTCCCGGTGCGGTGCGGTGTTGTTTCAAAATAAGCCGAACAGCCTGGAACGGGCCCTGGCGCTGACTCTGACAAGTCTCGTACTGTTCGTGTTGGCGAACACCTTTCCGTTTCTGGGTTTTAAAATCGGCGCTCTTGTCCATGAGACAAACCTGATTACCGGTATTTATGAGCTTTACATCCAGGGAAAGTGGCCCATGGCAACCGTGGTCCTTCTGACCACCATCGCCGTGCCGGCGCTGCAGATGATCTGTCTGCTGTATGTGTTGATACCGGTTAAGATGAATCGGCTTCCTTGGAAAGCGAAACAGGTGTTTCGATTCATCCTATATCTGAAGCCTTGGGGAATGGTGGAAGTGTTTATGATCGGCATCCTGGTTGCATATGTCAAATTGGCCAAGATGGCGACCATTGTGCCGGGCATCGCCGCCTTTGCCTTCATGGCCCTGGTCTTTGTATTGACGGCATCCATGGCGGCTATGGACGAGCATCTCATCTGGGGCAGTATTCCATACCGGGCCCCCGGTTATCCTACTCACCGGAATACAGTCGATGCCCTTCTGATCAACTGTCATATTTGCCACCTGCTTTGCCGGGTTTCCTCCCTGAATGGCCGCGAGATGATCTGCCCCCGCTGCGCATCTCCATTGCATCGGCGCAAACCCAACAGCATATCCCGGACCTGGGCCTTGGTGCTGGGGGCTTTAATTTGCTACATTCTGGCCAACGTGCTGCCGATGACCGTGGTCACATCGTTTGGCCACAAGGAGGCCGATACCATTATAAGC
>JBARSG010000394.1:0-3427 GCA_049644625.1 Desulfobacterales bacterium
TTGTTATTTCCGGTTTATCCGGGTTAGGGCTCACTCAAAAATAATTTCACATTGAACGCCGATGCATCCCGCCGGGTTGCGTTACGAAAATTCGAAATCTGCTTGATATTCCTTAAGTTTTCGTGCCTTTCCATTCGGGCGTCTCAACTCCCAAAATGGTAAACTTGTTCTTTCTTAAACCCGTAGCATTTAACAAACTGAAAGGAAATTCGATGAAAAAACTGACCCTTGCACTTCTTTCCGGCGGTATATCTTCCGAACGCGACGTATCCATTGCAAGCGGAGACCAGGTCTATGAAGCCCTTGATAGTGAAAAATACGATATCATCCGCTATGACCCAAAAACAGACATTTCGCGACTGGTAGCGGATGCATATAAAATTGATGCCGCACTTATAATTCTTCACGGACCCATGGGTGAGGATGGTACGATTCAGGGCCTACTGGACCTTCTTGAAATCCCTTATCAGGGGTCGGGGGTTCTCGGGAGTGCCATAGGAATGAATAAGCTGGTTTCCAAACAGCTTTATGAAAAATCCGGGCTCCGGGTTCCGCCTTACATGGTTATGAAACGTGATGACGTCTTAAATCCGGAGAAGTGTGCAGAGCGGCTGGGCCTTCCCCTGGTTGTAAAGCCGATTGGCAGCGGCTCGAGTGTAGGGATTTCCATCGTCAAATCCATAGATCGATTAAACGATGCGGTTAATGAGGCATTTGCTCATGATAATGCTGTGTTAATAGAGGCATATATTGATGGTATTGAGCTAACCGGCGGCGTTATTGGTAATGACAAGATAGAAGCGTTGCCTATTATAGAAATAATTCCGGATAAATCCTATGATTTTTTTGACTACACCGCCAAGTATACCGCAGGTGCTACACGGGAAATATGCCCGGCTCGTATTAATGATGCGTTGACCAAAAAGGCACAGGCACTATCTAAAATAGCGCATAACGCCCTTTTCTGTAAAGGATACAGTCGAACCGACATGATTCTAAAAGATCAAGATTTCTTTGTCCTTGAGACAAACACCATTCCCGGCATGACGGCAACGAGCCTGTTGCCTCTTGCTGCCGACGCTGCGGGTATTCCTTTCAGCAGACTTCTTGACCGGTTGATCGAATTAAGTATTGAAGCACACGAAAAAAACAGGTGATTCAATGATCATCAGAAGCAGTAAGGAACTCAAGGCACGATATTATGATCTTGGCGCCGGGGATATTTTTCTGGGCACGCTGACCTACAAGCACCTAAAACAGTCTGTACTGATCGATCTTCTTGAACGAGGTGTCTCCTGCTTTCCATCCGCTCTTTCACAAACATTAAACCACTCCAAAGCCGCACAGGTCCTTGTTTTAAAAAAATGGATGTTGCCCCATACATTCGTTATTACGCGACGAGTGGATCTGATAGATATTATCAATAAATATAACCGGCTTGGCATCGCTTCTGTAGTAACCAAGGAGGACCACCTGCACTGCGGTTACGGCATACGAAAGTGGGATACTATTGAAACCGTATACAGTTTCATGGCCTTTTCTGAATCATCCTATCCTTTTGTTATTCAGCCCTTTTTGGAAAACTTTACTGATGTGCGCGTCATCATTGCAGGAGATTACGTGGAAGCTTATGTTAGACATAATCCCAATAACTTCAGGATGAATGTATCAATGGGCGGTAAAAATTACCCTTATGAAGTGGACAAGGATGTGGAGAAGTTTTGTCGTGTCGCCATGGAGCAGGGCAAATTTCCCTATGCCCACATGGATCTTCTGATTACTGATGATGGGGAATATTACCTTTCAGAGATTGCGTTAAACGGGGGAATAAAAGGCGCTCGTATCAGTCGAAAGGAACTTGATCAAAAAAAACAGAATCTTTTAGAGAACCTCGCAACCATATCCTGAAAGATAAAAAGTCCACACCCTAAGGAAGGGTTCTTCAAGGCTTTACCAAAGGAGGTATCTTTGAAAACAGGAAACAAGACGTTAAAAGAACATGACCGGTCCCCTGAAGTTGGGATTGTAATGGGAAGTAATTCCGACTTTGAAATTATGGAAGAAACCGCTTCGGTTTTAAAAAAATTCGGGGTACCCTACGAAATGACGGTGGCATCGGCGCACCGGAATCCCAAAAGGGTAGCTGAATTTGCATCTTCCGCCCATAAGCGGGGCATAAAAGTTATTGTTGCCGGGGCCGGGCATGCAGCCCATCTGGCAGGGACCCTGGCGGCCTTTACTTGGCTTCCGGTCATCGGCGTTCCCATAGATTCTTCTTGCCTTCAGGGATTCGATTCTCTTCTTTCCACGGTTCAGATGCCTCCGGGTGTTCCTGTAGCCACGGTATCCATCGGAAAACCGGGTGCACGCAATGCAGGAATCCTGGCCGTACAGATACTCGCTCTATCAAATCAAAAACTTACAAAAATGCTTGAAGCATTTAAAGAGGAACTTGCAAAACAGGTTGATCAAAAAGCAAAGAAGCTTAAAGATTCTTCGGGTAGACCCGTTACATCCCACACATGATTTAATCAACGAGGCAGCCCTTGTAATTAAAAACGGCGGGGTGATTGCTTTTCCTACACAGCATCTCTACGGGCTGGGGGCAGATGCATTTAATGCTGATGCCGTAAATAGAGTCTTTGAAATAAAACGGCGGTCTGATGATAAACCGCTTCTCGTGCTGATAGCTAAACACTATGATCTTACCCGGCTGGTGCAAAATGTTCCTTATGCGGCAACACGCATTATGGAACGGTTCTGGCCGGGTGCAGTCACCATTGTTTTTAAGGCAAAATATATCCTGCCGATAAATCTTACGGCAGGTACGGAAAGAATTGGGGTGCGAATGCCGGAACATCCGGTGGCTTTAGCGCTGACAACTGCTGTTCAAGGCCCTATAACCGCCACAAGTGCCAACATTACCGGCAATTCCGGATGTTCGCTGGTCTCGGATATGGACCCTTTGATTACGGATAAACTTGATCTTATCATTGATGTGGGGGCGCTCAAAGGGGGTATCGGCTCAACCGTGGTCGATGTTACCGCAGACTTCCCAAAAATTTTAAGACAAGGAGCAGTTTCTGAAAAAGATATTTTTGCTGCCGTTTTCCAAAAAAGATGAAATTTCAGATAAGATGATAACGTGCGGTTGGACCAAGAGGATTTGACAAAAATTAAAATCGAGATTTAGTTTTAAAATCTGTAATATCAGGGAGTAGGGACTTGACAATAACCAATAAAAGAAAACATCCGAGAGTCAAAATAACCAACCTCATATCTTATGTTTGTATAGATGACAGCGGCAACGAAACAGAGCAAGGAATGGGAAAGGCTATAAATATAAGCTTAGGGGGTATCCTCATTGAAACTCATAAGCCGATAACATCGCAAAATATTTCGCTAATGCTAATCGGCATTCAAGATG
>JBARSG010000395.1:0-1645 GCA_049644625.1 Desulfobacterales bacterium
GTTCCGATAGGTGCAGTGCTTGTTGCCGAATCAGGGAACATTCTCTCTGCATCACACAACCAGACCATAAGCCTCGCGGATCCCACGGCACATGCTGAAATAATCACACTACGCAAGGCTGCGCAAAAGATTCTGAATTACCGGTTGTTAAGCACAACGCTGTATGTTACTATCGAACCGTGTATTATGTGTATGGGAGCAATTGTTCACGCCAGAATATCACGGGTTGTTTTCGGCGCCCATGATCCAAAATGGGGGGCCGCCGGTTCTTTATACAACATCGCCCATGATACCCGATTGAATCACCGGCCGGAAATCATAACCGGTATATGTGAGGATGAGTGCCGAACACTGATCCAGGATTTTTTTCGGGAAAAACGAATTCAAGTTAAAAAGGAGTAACACGTGGCCAACATCGTAATTGTCGGAACCCAATGGGGTGATGAAGGCAAAGGTAAAATCGTCGATCTTTTGTCGGAATTTTCCGATATTGTTGTGAGGTTTCAGGGGGGAGCCAATGCCGGCCATACCATTGTTGTAAACGGCGAACAGTTTATCAGTCATCTGGTGCCTTCCGGGATTTTGCAGAAAAAAACCTGCCTTATCGGAAACGGGATGGTGGTTGACCCTGAAGTTCTGGTCCAAGAACTCGACAATCTAAAAAAAAAGGGCATAGACGTGGGTTCGGATGACCTCAAAATCAGCGAAAAAGCCCATATTATCATGCCCTATCATAAACAGATAGATCTTGCCCGTGAAAAGAAAAAAGGCGACAAAAAAATAGGAACCACCGGTCGTGGAATCGGTCCCTGTTACGAAGACAAGGCCTGCCGCAGGGGAATCCGCTTTGTGGACCTGATTGATTTCGAGGGGTTTACCGAAAAGATAAGAACGATCCTGGAAGAAAAGAATTTCTACCTGAAACATTGCCTTTCTTCTGAAACCGTAGATCCTGAAAGTATTATCGATCCGTATAAGGGATATGCCGAACGGCTCGCCCCCCATGTTGTCAACATCTCTATTGTGATGAACCAGGCCATCAAGGCAAACAAGCAGATCCTTTTTGAGGGCGCCCAGGGCACGCATCTTGATATTGATCACGGCACCTATCCTTATGTTACCTCTTCAAACACCATATCCGGGAATGCCTGCTGCGGAGCAGGTATAGGCCCAAAAGAAATCACCGGTGTTGTCGGCATCGTAAAGGCTTATACAACCCGTGTGGGAGAGGGGCCCTTCCCTACAGAGCTTTTTGATGAAATCGGTGACGCGATTCAAGTAAAAGGCGCGGAATTCGGTGCCACAACCGGGCGAAAGCGCCGGTGCGGATGGCTTGATTCGGTTTTACTGAAAAATTCTGCACGCCTGAACGGCCTTACCGGTCTTGCCATAACCAAATTGGATGTATTGGGAGAGCTGAAATCCCTTAAAATCTGCACCGCCTATGAATATAACGGCGAAATCATCCATGATTTTCCGGCAAGCATAAAGATCCTTGGGGCCTGCAAGCCGGTATTGGAAACCCTGCCGGGATGGTCGGAAGATATATCGGGTGTCCGAAAAATAGAGGATCTGCCCCGGAATGCCAAAAACTACCTGAGGAGGATCGAAGAGCTTACCGAAACCCCGATTAATATTATATCTG
>JBARSG010000396.1:0-8762 GCA_049644625.1 Desulfobacterales bacterium
TTTAACAGCCTGGGTCGTAAACCGATAACTTGTGTGAGAAAATGTAGCCTCCCACTGATACGGCCCAGGCAATTTTTTCCCCAATTGATCCATGCGATTTTTTATTTCAGGGGCAAGTAAATGACGGTCAATACCCATTTGGTTTGTTCCCATGGGCATATATAATTTATTTTTAAAAGCAAAAACGAAAAAGCATATTATAAAAGCGGATAGACATTAATCAAAAAAAAATTATATTTTTTTAAAAAAAAACCTTGATTAGTTGTTTTAATTCTGTTAGCAGACATCCAAAATAGATTTTTTTTCCTTTTTTGGGGTTGATTGTTTTAACAGCCTGGGTCGTAAACCGATAACTTGTGTGAGAAAATGTAGCCTCCCACTGATACGGCCCAGGCATTTTTTTCCCCAATTGATCCATGCGTTTTTTTATTTCAGGGGCAAGTAAATGACGGTCAATACCCATTTGGTTTGTTCCCATGGGCATATATTCGATAAAACGTGTGTAACACCGATATTCAATTGATACTGCGGCAATGGTAGTATGACTTTTTAAATTTTTAATTAAGATGATTTTTTAAATTTTTCTCGATAAGCCGGGATCTCTATAATTGGCGGTCTTTCGTGCCCTTCTATTTGAACAATATCCGGTTTGTACTCGTTTTTTATAAGATTATATTGTATCATTTGATTGGAAAGATCTTCTTTGATATCTATCAACCCTAATTTTATTTTGCGATTGATAAACGTCATAAGAATAACAAACGCCATTTTCCCCAATGCCCTCGTGTCCTGATTTCTGTGAATCCGTCTGTCAAGATCAACCTGAGCAATAACATCAAGTCCCCATTTTTCATAGATATCGAGAATCATGCTGGTTTCAACCCCGTATCCTATGGGAAATGGAATTGCTTCAAATATTTCTCGAAAGCCGGCATATTCACCTGATAAAGGCTGTAAAATCTGGGTGAGTTCAGGAAAAAACAAAGAAAACAGGGGCCTAATAACAAGTTCGGTAACTCGGCCGCCTCCGGTTGGCCGGATTTTGCTTTTTCCGATAGCAATCGGTCTGTCATAAAAAGCCTTGACGTATTTAATATTATCAAAAAGGATAAGCGGACCTATAAGGGCATATACAAACCTGTGGTGAATATTTTTTATGTCCGCATCAATGTAAACGATTATATCACCCTTTGTAACATAAAGGGCTTTCCAGAGATTTTCACCTTTGCCTGTAAACGGTTCAAGATCAGGTAAAATTTCCGTTGCTTTATAAACATCGGCGCCATATGATCTGGCGATTTCTCTGGTTTTGTCTGTTGACTCGGAATCAATAACAACAATCTCATCCAGAAGCGGATAGCGGGTCATTAACTCTGATTTCACTATCAGAATTTCTTTTGCTATGGTCTTTTCTTCATTTAAGGTCGGCAGGCACAGAGAAATTTTCAGATTTTTTCTTTGTTTTTCCTCTACAAGCCGACCCAGATCGTTAAATTCAGAATAATGGAATGTGTTTTTTTCAAGCCAGCTACTCTTCATCGCACACCCCACTGTCAATGGCCATAATTACTCCGATAATCTGTGCTATACCTTTAAACATGGGTTCAATTTCGGCGGTGGCATTTATATGTTGATGGTTTTCTCCCCGGGTAATTCCGAGGGTGACCGCCGGAATCTTGCGTGAAAGAAAAATTGAAAGTTCGGATTCACTCGGTTCGCTTATCGGTGTTAACTCAAGTTTTTTCATAACATCTACCGCACTTTTTACCAGGGGATGATTAAACTTTATTCTCGCTGCATTAATATTGCTTAACGTTTTTAGCTTCAGCTCAACTTCATGTTCGTGACTTATACCTTCTACAATATCTTTAATGTTGTTGAAAATCGATTTTACCATTTTGTCGGAGTTGCTTTGAATCTCAAAGCCGAGTTTTGCATCATAAGCGATCATACCATGCTTGAAGCCACCCGAAATTTTCCCGATGATTACCCTTGAGCGAGGTCTTTGAGGCAAGCGCAGCTTTAAAATCTGATTGATCACCTCATTTAATATCAGAATCGCATTGGGTTTGAATTTGCGTTCCCATCCATTGGTTGTAGAAATGTTGCAGTCGACTTCACATCGAATCATGCCGTCAGCGTAATAGTTAAGTCTTCCGAGTTCATAACTTTCAATGCAAACAGCACCTCTTATAGGAGTACTCCATGTCTTTAAAAGGTGCCGGATGCCTCTAAGGTTTCCCCTGCCTAAAGATTGTATAATACCTGCCAGAACGATGTCGGATTCAAAACGTAAGTTTAATTTTCTAAAAATTTCCGGCAATGAAACCAGGACCCCGACACCGATGGAATTCTCCGTGACGCCGGCACCGGTTATTGAATTTTCCTTGATGGTATAATAATGGTCAATGTCTGTTCCCCAAATAGTATCAAGGTGCGCAACCACAAAGATAGGCTGCCTTGTTTCGGATGTTCCCTTGATAATGCCGATCGGATTTCTGTAACCGTCGGTTGTGCATTCATCAACACGGAAATCGGCCAGTCTCTCCATAAAAACACTGGTGCGTCTTTTCTCTTTAAACGTGGGGGCAGGTATCTGACCGATCAATACGATGTTGGTAATAATCGTCTCTTTTATGGATTTGATCGTATCGACAAATGCGGGAAGCTTATCGAGATAGCTATCCATGTTGACTCCATTGAAATATGTTGGATGGTTGTATCGTAATAAAGATACACCAAAACATAGTTAAAGGTCAATATGAGATCTTTGAAAAACGTTCAATTTTGTTCAAGTCCAAGGAAGGCGAAAATTTTAACCACAGGAATACATTGAGTATTTTGAGGATTAACCCGCCAAAGTTCGGTGGCGGGTTAAAATTTGAGCCTGACGCCAGAATTGGGCAAAAGGGGGCGTTTTGCAAAGGTCTCAATATGTCTTTGTACTATAATGCTGTCTAATCGCCTCGCATAATCCCGGTATGGTAAAAGATTCTGCAATAATGTGAATATCAAATCCTATATTACGTGCGGTATCGGCGGTTATGGGGCCGATGCATGCAACAGTGACATCCTGCATCAGGTTTTTGAAATCTTCGGATGGGAGAAGGGTATGAAAGTTTTTTACCGTAGATGAACTTGTAAAGGTTATCAGATCTATTGTTTTCTCTTTAAGCTGTTTGAGCAAAAGATCCCCATTGTACAGAACCGCTCGGGTACAGTATGCGGTGACTTCATCGACAACAGCTCCCATCCGGGTCAATTCTAAAGGAAGGATGGGCCTTGCCTCCTTTGCTCGGGGGAGCAGTATCTTTTTGCCGTTTAAATCTTTCCCGGCAAATGCCTTGATAATAGACTCAGCTCTGTAAGTTTCAGGAACAATATCGCTTTGTAACCCAAAATCCAAAAGTCTTTTTGCCGTTGCAGGACCGATGACCGCAGTACGTACATTACGCAGCGCGCGGACGTCCTTGTTTTTTGCAAAAAGTCGGTTAAAGAAAAAAGATACGCCGTTTACACTGGTAAATATCAGCCATTCATAGGTCGAAAGATTTTGAATGGCCGTGTCCAGTTGTTTAAAATCATCCGGAGGGGCTACTTCAATGGTCGGGCATTCCAGGCACTCTGCCCCAAGATCGGAAAGGCGCTGGACCAGTTCGCTGGCCTGTTCCCGGGCCCGGGTCACCACGATACGGCGTCCCATCAGGGGACGGTTTTCAAACCATTTCAGCAGTTCTCTTAACTTGACAACATGGCCCACAACAATAACGGCAGGGGGTTTAAAACTGGCATCTTTCGCACGCTCTGAAATCGTACCGAGTGTTCCCGTAACAGTGGTCTGCCTGGGCGTAGTTCCCCAGCGAATAAGCGCAACGGGTGTATCCGGGTTCATCCCATGGCCAATAAGCCGGTTTGTTATATACGGCAGGTTTTTAACTCCCATCAGAAACACAAGGGTCCCGATCCCTTTGGCAAGTGCTGCCCAGTCAATGCTCGATTCTTCTTTTAAAGGATCTTCATGTCCGGTTACAAAGGCAAGAGTAGATGTGAATTTTCTGTGAGTCAGCGGGATTCCCGCATACGCAGGGGCTGCAATGGCCGAAGTTACGCCGGGCACAATTTCAAAAGGGATTTCATTCCTGACAAGTATCTCTGCTTCTTCTCCACCACGGCCGAATATAAAGGGGTCGCCTCCCTTAAGCCGGGTAACCGTTAAACCTTTTTGGGCTTTTTCTGCTATCAGGGAATTAATTTCATCCTGAGAAAGTGTGTGATCTCCTCCTTTTTTCCCGACATAGAGGATTTCGGTTTGTTTTCGGGCGTGTTTCAACAGGATCGGCGACGCAAGATAATCGTATATTAACACATCGGCTTTCTTAATACATTCAAGTCCTTTTACAGTAATCAATCCGGGATCGCCGGGTCCTGCACCCACAAGATAAACTTTACCTTTCATGATCTTTATTCTGCTCGACTTTAAGGTTTTCCATTATGGTTTTTGCCCCCATTTCAATCAAACGATCAGCAAGTGTTGCGCCTATAATTTCGGATGAATCTTTATGACCTGAGAGGGTTTCCCTAATGACGATGGTCCCGTCCACGGTTGCAACGAGCCCACAAAGGGTAAACCTGTTTTTTTCGATTTTTCCGTGGGCTGCAATCGGAACCTGGCAACCTCCTCCCAGACGGTTTAAAAAAGCGCGCTCACCCAAAACCACGGTCCTTGTTTCATGATGCTCAAGCAGAGCAATAATCGATTCGACTTCAGGATCATTTTCTCTGATTTCAATACATAAGGCGCCCTGGCCCACTGCCGGCAGCATGATCTTTTCATCCAGATATTCGTTTATTCTGTGTTCAAGACCCAGGCGTTTTACGCCGGCGGCCGCCAGAATTATGGCATCAAGATTTTCAGCGTCAAGCTTTTTAAGACGTGTATCCAGATTTCCTCTTAAGGGCAATACATCCAGATCAGGCCGGGCATGGAGAAGCTGAGCGGTACGGCGAAGACTGCTGGTACCGATCCGGGCGTTCTGCCCAAGTTGGGAAAGAAGCAGCCCTTTTCTTGAGATTAAAACATCTTGCGGGGTTTCGCGCTGAGGAATTGCTCCGATGCACAGACCGTTCGGTATCTCAGCCGGCATATCCTTCATGCTGTGTACGGCAAGGTCTATATGGCCGTTCAACAGCGCCTCCTCTATCTCTTTTACAAAAAGCCCTTTGCCGCCAACCTTGGCAAGGGCCACATCAAGAATTTTATCACCTTTAGTCTTTATGGGTACAAGTTCAACAGAAAGCGAGGGATGCCCGGCCGTTATGGCTGATTTAACCCAGTTCGCCTGCCAGAGTGCGAGTTTGCTGCCCCGGGTTCCGATTTTAATTGTTTTTTCCATTAGTGACCGCAGGTCGTACAACTGGTGGCGGTGCACCCACTGCATGATGGTTGCGAGGCCGCAGACTTGACCGTTTGTCCATGGCTTCCCTTACTGAAAAAGCTGCATGAAGAAATGAGTTTTTTAACTTTTTTGCTGTTGCATGACGGGCACTCCGGCCGCTCATTTCCAAAAACCAGACATTCAAAATTTTTTTCGCACACATCACAGTGATATTCATAAATAGGCATTATTAATCACTTCCTGTTCGGATTAAGATTTTTTTTTCGTTTACCTACTGAAAATTTTATCGGGTACTGAAAATAATCATCAATATTATTTAATCACCTCTGAACCTCTGAACTAATAATCAATAATTAATTGTTAATTATTAACCGTTGTTTATTAACTATTATTTCCTGAACCTCTGAACCCGTAAACGGTCACTTGTTTTCTACCCTATTTCTTCTATAACCCCGGCAGCTATGAGCGGCAGCATAATTTCATGGTGGCCCGTAAGGTTAAACCCCTGCCCCCCCCTGGCAGTAGGCCGGTTCACGACATTTTTAACGGGACGGTAATGCATGATGAAATCCATGTTAACCGAAGTGAAATTATCAAGAGTATTTCCAAGATTTCGGGCAAGTGTTACCGCCTTTAAAAAAACCTCCGGCAATATGACCGCAGACCCCACATTCAGATAAACTCCCCCCTCTAGTGTGGCGATTACCGATGCAAAGGTGCGAAAATCCCGATAGGTTGCCGCTCCTGTCAGTTCCGGGTCAAACTTGGGATGTATATGAATCGTGTCTGTTCCGATTGCCACATGAACCGTTACAGGTATGCCAAGACGCGCGCCGGCCGCAAAGATGCTTTGGTCCATAAAGGGCAGATTTTTTTCGATGATGTTTCGTCCCACGGATTCTCCGAGTCCTGCAGACTTTTGTCCGGCCAGCTGAGTGGCATCACTGATAAAGGAGTTCGTTTCATGGGCCATCCCAAAACTGCCGTTACCGATGGATGCTGCGACATCTTCCGATGTCTGACCGGCCATAGCAATTTCGAGATCGTGAATAATACCCGCTCCGTTCATTGCAACGGCCGTGATAATTCCTCGTTCCATAAGGTCTATAACAACAGGGTTTAGCCCAACTTTAATAACATGAGCCCCCATGGCCAGGACTATGGTTTTTTTATTTTTAAAGGCTGTTGCAATTGAAGATATGACGGTCTTGATATGTCTCCCGGCAAGGACGTCCGGGAGGCGGTCAAAAAATTCCTTAAAATAAGACCCCTTTTGCCAGGCCTGGGCAAAATCCGACGTGGCTACCCTGCTCTTTCGTTCTGAAAGCGAGTATGTTTTTACCCGGCTTAAATCAATTGGCTTAAATTTCTCTGACATGATTATGGGTTCCCGACTTTTTCCGGAAACAGTATTCGTTCCACAAGATCACATAAAATATGTCCCAAAACAATATGTGCTTCCTGAATCCTTGCGGTTATGTCTGATTTTACGGAAAATACCAGATCAGCGCATTGGGCCAGTTCTCCGCCGCGACCGGTCATCCCAATGGTAAACATTCCGATTTTCCCGGCAGCATGAATTGCCTGGATTACATTTTTAGAACTGCCGCTGGTACTGATACCTATGGCAATATCATACTTTTTGCCCAGCGCCTTAATCTGCCTGGAAAATATTTCGTCAAAATGATAGTCATTTCCAATACTTGTAATTATAGATGTATCGGTAGTCAAAGCAAGAGCCGCAAGCGGCGGCCGTTCAATCTGAAACCGGTTTACGAATTCGGCTGCAATATGCTGAGCATCTGCAGCACTTCCTCCGTTGCCGAAAATCAAAATTTTATGACCGGAGGTTATGCAAGAAACCAGCATATCGGCCCCCCTTAAAATGAGAGGGATATTATCTTTTATGAACCGGTCTTTGACCCTGATACTTTCTTCTAGTGTATCCAGAACAATGTTTTTCATAGGTTACGCTACCGTTTCTATTCCAGACCTCGATATTTCGTTAAAAATTGCGCTATTTTTTATTAGCATCCAGCATCCAGTCAACATCCAACATCCAGCATCCAGTATCCATCATCTATCATCCAGTATCAAGCATCCAGTATCAAGCATTTTGTATTAATTTTTGAACCTTTTGGATCACATCTTTGGCATCGTACCCCAGATCGTCTGCTTTTTGGAACTGTTCCAATGCATTTTCAAGTTTATTTCTTTTAAGGTAAAGATTGCCGAGCCGGTATCTGAACAGGCCGTTTTCAGGTGCAATATCAATACTCTGTTGACAGAATATTGTGGTAATTTCCGGGTTTTCACCCTGAAGATCAAATAGATAGCCAAGGGCAGAAAGTGATTCCGCGTCGTTTGGATTCTGTCGGATGACCTTTTTATATGCAGAAACCGCCTCATCTGTCAGGTTCATGGCCGCACAACACTCACCCAGATAACGCAATGCAAGTCCCGACTCCGGATTGAGCCTGACCGCTTTTTCAAGGCTTTTTTTCCCTTGTTCCGGCTTTCCCATTTTCAGGTAAAGTCTTCCGGTTTGAAACGCAACGTCAAATATATTGTTCTCTTTTCTTTCCGCATCAAGAAAGTATTCAAGGGCCTTGTCGCTATTATCCGTCAGCATGTTTACCAGGCCTGCGTTATACAAGGCCATAGCTTCTTCTGGATCGAGTCGGATTGCTTCTTCAAATTCTTCCAGAGCTTTTTCATAATCGCCCAAAACACCGTAGCATACCCCCAGACTGTTATGAACATTTACGTTTGATGAATCGAGCATCAGTGCCGCATTAAATTCTTTGATGGCTCCGTGGGTGTCCCCTTTCTGATACAACGTGTCTCCGCTGATATTTAGGCTAACGGAATCAAATAAAACCGTACTGTCAGGGCCGAAGAATGCAGCGTGATCAAGCGCTTTGCGAGCATTATCAATAACCTGGTCTTTATTGAAGTCTATGGTGGGAAAGGAGGCGATACCGATGGAGACGGTTTCATTGCGAAGTTCTGACAGGCGGTTTTTTATTTTATCGGCAAGTTTTAGGGGCGAAGTTTGGTTTTTTCCGGGGAAAAAACATCCGAATATATCGTGATCAAGCTGTCCCCACATTCCATTTTGGTTTTTGCATATTGCGTCGATAGCTTTGGCAACATCGGCCAGGAGGTCAATATCATTATCCATTGGATTTGTCTTGTCTTGATTATTTATAGTGTCGATTTTGACAATCATAGCCTCAAACTTTGTTGAAGAACCGAGTGCGGTCATGGCGTAATCCACGAAATGTTTCCCGCCAAGGATGTCCGGAAACATTTTTGAAAGTCTGCTGTATTTAAGACTATAAGCATCCTCTACCTTGTCATCCT
>JBARSG010000397.1:0-4637 GCA_049644625.1 Desulfobacterales bacterium
AGGTAGCACAATCATTGAAAAAGGATGTCCTTCTAAAAACACCACATGGTAAAACACTACTCTATTTTCAAAGAACAAAAATAAAACCACCGCGAAGCGGTTTAGTTCAACTTCATGATTATATAGAGAACATAACGCAGTTAAGGCTTATATAGATACTGAAAATGGGTCTGAAACTGTAAAAAAGTGCTGGAATATAAAGAAATGAAACTATATTTTATTGATTGTGCTTTTGGCCTAATTAAAGGTCAATTTTATATTGCATATTTATCGATGAATTGTCAATATTTGACTTTCGACAGTTAAAATGATTACGATTTATTATCATTATTAACATTGTGTCACAATTTAAAACGCTCGGTTTAGGTAAGAGGTAATTCGTATGAAAACAAAGATTCTTCTGATTCTGGCCATAGTGTTGTTTTTGGCTGTTGAGGGGTACGGTGCTTCAACCCAACCGGTTGACCTCGTTTCGCTGGTGTCTTCCGTTAAAAATATGGACACCCTCTCGTTTTGCGGGGAACGGGTTCCTCTTGAAAATCAAGAGGTTCGGGAACGATTTGAAAAAGAGCTTCTGCTTTCGATTTGGGATCGTCCTCAGGTGATTCTTTGGCTGAAACGTTCCCGTCGATACCTGCCGTATATTGAAAAAATGTTGAAGGAAAACCGCATGCCGGACGATCTCAAGTATTTGGCCATTGCCGAAAGTGCGCTTCGTCCCCATGCGGGCTCCAGAAAGGGAGCCATGGGATTTTGGCAGTTTCTGGCGGATACGGGCAGAAAATACGGGTTGATAATAGATAAAACTATGGATGAAAGGCGGAACTTATTTGCCTCCACCCGGGCTGCAATAACGTATTTTAAGGCGCTTTACCAATCCATGGGATCCTGGACCCTTGCCGCGGCCGCGTATAATGTGGGTGAAGAAGGGCTAACTGCTGAAATTATGGTGCAGCACACCCGCGATTATTACCGGCTCTACCTGCCCCTGGAAACCCAGCGATTCATATTTCGCATTCTTTCGGTTAAGCTGATTGTTTTAACTCCGATTAAATTCGGATTTAATCTCACGGATGATGATTATTATCCGGCCCTTGAATTCGACCGGATCACCATCGATTGTTTTCAGGAAATCCCCCTCATCCTGATCGCAAAAGCTTCCGGAACGGATTTTAAAGCCATCAAGGATCTTAATCCCGAAATTCGGGGACATTATCTTGCCGAAGGCACCCATACAATTCTCATTCCCAAAGGGGCGAAAAAAGGGTTTAATACGCGTTATAAAAAATTGGTTAAGGAGTATCAGGCAGACAAAACCGATCGGATCTATGTCATTAAAGAAGGGGATAATTTATCCTCTATTGCCGAGAAGTTCGATGTGCCCCTGGCCGTGCTTATTATCTGGAACCGTATTGACTTAAATGAGCCGATCCATCCGGGAGATCGGCTTATTATTTATCCCAAGGACAAAAAAGAATAACATGGCATAACGGTCAAAAACTTATAACCCGCGTGTTCGGATAAACGTGTCATTACAGGTCCGGGAACTGGACAAGACAATGGTTTGATATTACAATAAAAGTCATGAATATGGCTTGTTTTTTTGATTGGCATGGCTATTTTGATATGAAAATGTTATTTTGGTTTATTAATTTTGAATTTTGTGCTTTTTGTGGCAATACTTTTTATCTTTTGGTGTTTGTTTTGAGGTTCCATGAGATATTATCCCGTCAATCTTGATATCCGAAATCGAAAATGCTTGGTTGTGGGTGGGGGTGACGTGGGCACCCGCAAGGTAATGACGCTGCTTGACTGTGGTGCAACGGTAGTTGTTGTCAGTCCGGCAGTTACCGAAAAGATAGAGGAGCTTTCAAATAAGGGCTTGATAAAATTAGAAAGAAGGGGTTTCAAGCCCACAGATCTTGACCAAATGTTTCTGGTCATCGGCGCAACAGACAACCCGGAATTAAACCGACAGATTCATACCGGAGCAGAACGGCTCGGTATGCTGTGCAATATCGCGGATCGCCCCGAAGTTTGTAATTTTATTCTCCCAGCCATTGTAAACCGGGGAGATTTGATCATCGCCATATCGACTTCCGGCAAAAGTCCTGCGTTTGCGAAAAAAATGCGAAAAGATCTCGAAAAGGAATTCGGAACCGAATATGCCGAATTTCTGACGCTTATGGGCGGCATCCGCACCAAACTTTTAAGTGAAGATCACGAACCCGAGGCTCATAAGCATCTTTTTGAAAACTTGATCAAACGAGACCTGGTTAACATGATAAAAGACCGCGATATTGCGGCGATTAATTCCTTGCTTTTTGAAATTCTTGGTGAAGGGTATATATTCGACGAATTAATGGCAAACCAACCGACATCCAACCCGGTTTTGAAAAATGCATAGGTGCCATCCGTGGAAATTTTGATAGGTATAACAATTTTCTTCTACATGCTGAGCACGGCAGGATACGTGGCCTATCTTTTCCTGCAGAAAGATTACCTTGAAAAGGTCGGGGTTCATCTGATTTCAGCCGGCTTTTTATGTCATACGGCATGGATCGGCTATGGGTTTGTTCAATCCGGGAATTTTCCCGTAAATAACCTTCACCAAACCCTGTCCATGGCAGGCTGGACCATTGCCGGTGTTTTTCTGATCTTTCACTTTCGGTTCCATCTTAAGATTCTGGGGGTATTTGCCGCTCCGCTGGTCACCCTGGTAATGGTCATCGCCGCCCGGTTGCCGAGCGCACCCGATCAGGCCGACAATATCTTAAATAGTATATGGCTTGTTGCTCATGTCATTACCATCTTTATCGGCGAGGCGTCATTTGCTCTGGCCTGCGGGGTGGGGTTTTTATATCTTGTGCAGGAGCACACGATAAAATCCAAAACTCATGGATTTTTTTTCAAACGCCTCCCGTCTCTGGAACTTCTCGATACAACCGGATATGCATGTATTGTTACAGGATTCACAATGCTTACTTTGGGACTGATAACCGGTTTCATCTACGCCAAATCGGTCTGGGGCAGGTTCTGGAGCTGGGACCCCAAAGAGGTCTGGTCAGGAATCACCTGGCTGTTATATGCGGCCTTGCTTCATCAGCGCCTCACTGTGGGATGGCGGGGGCGCAGAGCGGCAATTATGGCGATCATCGGTTTTGCAGTCATTTTATTTACTTTTTTTGGGGTTAACTTTCTATTGCAGGGCCATCACGGAGGCTTTACCAAACTATAAACACAAAGCTAACTGACCTATATTATTAAGAAATATGTTAGAAATCGTCTTGTTGGGATTGAATCATAAAACAGCACCGGTGGCGTTGAGGGAGTGCCTGGCCTTCTCGCCGGACGAGACATCCGCTGTACTGAAAGCTTTTCAAGAATCACCGGTGATCAGTGAAACCGTGCTTGTCTCAACTTGCAACCGCGTAGAAATTCTTATGGCCACCGAAGACAAGCCAAATGCGGTGAGAACTGCTAAAATGTTTCTATCCGAATTTAAAAAGCTGCCTGCTTCCGAATTTGAAAAATCCCTTTATGTCCATAAGGGGGATGATGCTGTCCGGCATATGTTCCGGGTGGCTTCGAGTCTTGACTCCATGGTTGTTGGAGAGCCGCAGATACTGGGTCAGATAAAAGAAGCGTATAAAATGGCCACCTTAAAAAAGACATCCGGTGTTATTCTGAACAAATTGCTTCATCGAACCTTTTTCGTGGCAAAACGTGTCCGTAGCGAAACCGGGATCGGAGACCATGCGGTATCCATCAGTTATGCGGCGATTGAGCTGGGGCGTAAAATATTCGGCGCCTTTGAAGGGAAAAAAGTGCTCCTTATCGGAGCCGGGGAAATGGCGGAACTGGCGGTTGACCATCTGATTCGAAATAAGGTCGGGGATATTTTGGTTGCCAACCGAACCTTTGAAAACGGGGTTAAACTTGCCAAAAGGTTCAAGGGCAACGCCATCCGATTTGAAGAGATTGCAGACAGCTTAGAGCGGGTTGATATTGTTATCAGTTCCACCGGCTCAACCGATTACGTTGTTACCCGCAAACAGGTCAAGGGGATCATTCGGCGGCGGCGGAATCGTCCTATTTTCTTTATCGATATCGCGGTGCCCCGAGATATCGATCCGGAAATAAACCGTCTGACCAATTCATATGTTTATGACATCGATGACTTGAAAGGGGTCATCGATGAAAGTATTGAAAATCGCAACAAGGAGGCAATTAAAGGGGAAAGAATCGTTGACGAGGCCGTGATCGGTTTCAGGCAGTGGTACGACAATCTGGATGTGGTGCCCACAATTGTTGCCTTAAGGAACAAAATGGACGCCATTGCCCAGGCGGAAATAAAAAAAACATTGCTCGCTTTAAAACATCTGTCAGATGATGATCGCCAGGCCATTACCCGAATGACGAACGCCATGATAAATAAAATTTTGCATGATCCCGCGCTGTTATTAAAGAGCAATGGATATCATCAAAACAAATCCTTCTACCTCGACATTACCCGAAAACTTTTTAAACTTGATGAATAAACGGAGGACAACCTTGAAAAAAACGGCATTCCTTTTCCCCGGTCAGGGATCACAGTCTGTGGGTATGTGCCTTGATTTTTATCAGGAATATGACAG
>JBARSG010000398.1:0-6762 GCA_049644625.1 Desulfobacterales bacterium
CTCCGGTAAAAATAAACGATGAAAAAAAATACATACAATCTAAATCAAGTTATTGATAAATTCTAATATCCTCACAAAATTGATATTTGACCTTTTACGAGATCATCAATCTTAAGACGCTAGTATCCGTGTCCTTTAAAAAATAATCATAGAAATCTTAATTGACATTATTAAACAATAATGTTTAATAATGTAAACAACTATTTGCCTTAGAGATAGTAAGAACTTGCGGAGCAAAGCGGAGCTAAGTTCTGATGCCATCCAAATCCAAAATGTTTGGGAATGGGTTATGTATAGAGAAAAACAGGTTAAAAATTCAGAAGCATTACAACTGATTTTATTGGATAACCTTTACGCTCAATCCGGATCGGAAAAAATTATTTTCCAGGGAGGTACTGCTTTAAGATGGGTCTATGGCGGAATGAGGTTTTCAGGGGATCTTGATTTTGTGACACACTTGTCCAAAAAAGATATTCAAAAGATTTTAAATAGAATATTTCTAAATACTCAAAATGCATGTATTGCCCAATTTGGTCCCGGGCGATCAGAGTATCAGTACAAACGTGGACGAAGTCAGGCTACCAAGGTGTTTTTCATATATCGCCCTGAAGCTCAACGTGAAAGAATTGCTGTCAGATTAGAATTTGAAATGCTTAGACCCGGCTATGAGCCGGGATTTAGAAAACATATTTTGAGAGATTTACCTTCGGTTGCCGCTCTGATTACCGGAGGGAAGCTGGTCATGCCGTACTCGAGCAGTATCATTCTGGCTGAAACACCAGAGGAGATTATGACTGATAAAATCAGAGCTCTTTATGAAAGAAAATATCTAAAGGGGAGAGATATCTACGACTTTTGGTGGATCATAAAAAAACTCAAGGCGGTTCCAAAATGGATCGAAGCAAAGGAAAAATTTTCGATGTATCAAAATCCTTTTGTCCCGGCCCGGGGAGCTGATTTCTTTTTACACAAAGAATCTGTTTCCAGTATTATAGGCGCGATACAAAATGATCTGCCCCGCTTTATACCCCAAAGTATTTTTTCCATATATCAAGAACAGGATTTCAGCGAGTTCATTAGCACGTTACAGGAAGTTACATCAGGTCTTTTGGATCAAGGAATGAAAAAATATTTTGAAGACCATGAAACAAGAGAAAGCAGCCATTAAACGCCTAAAAAGCCTTCCAAACCTTTTCCGCACTCAAGATGCAGAAAAAGTGTCGCCGCATACCGGTATGTTTTTGTCCAGGGCGCTGCAAAACGGACTGATCCATCGTCTTACTCGCGGAAATTACATTAATTCCTTCCTTTACGGGTTTCCCAGAATAGAAGAGGTGGCCTGTTTTTTGAAACCTCCGGCATACATTTCCTGTGAATGGGCTTTAAATTATCATGGTATCAGCCTACAATCGCCTTTGATGTGTACCGTGATAACCTTAAGTACGGCTGTTGGTAAAAGGCGAAATGTTGATTATCAAGGGATAACCATTGAATTCTCAAGGATTTCCCCTTCACTTTTTACCGGATTTATTTATTATGAAAGATTTTACATGGCCTCGCCCGAAAAAGCCATTTTAGATACGATTTATTACCGAAGGTCTATTCCGGCCCAGGATGAATTAGATCTGGACGAAGTCGATTCTAAAAAACTTTTAAAATTGGTCGATAAATATCCACCATATGTTTTTAAGATTCTTCTGACCTTAGGCAGGGTAAACCCATTTGATTTCGGTGCAGCCTAGCGACAGCGTGTTTCTCTTTGAAAGAGATACACGCCGTCGTGGAGAGTTTTAATCTCAAGCAATCTTATAATTTCCAAGACGTTTATTCAGATTCAGAAGATTCCGACTGGAGCTCGTTAATGCGTTTATTTATGGCATCAAGTTCTTTTTTCATGGCGCCGGCTTCATCTTTGAGCATATTAAGCTCATCTTGGGAATTCATGGCATAAGAACTTTCATACCATCTTCCCATGGAAGGGTGAGCGCCACGCGAGTCGAATCCTCTCCCGTAACCCCGGCCCCTGCCAAAACCAGGTCCAAAACCGCCTCTAAAGCAGCGGGCTTGACCAAAACCGCGACCAAAGCCCTGTCCATAGTCATATCCCCGATATCCGGGTCTCAATATGGGTGTCGGACCATAAGCAGTCCGGGAAGAATTGCATAATCCTCTGCCCCCTCCTGTCATAGAACCCATTCCCGAAGGCCCTGTTCCATTAAATCCAGGCATATAAAACACCTCCTTTTCTTTAAACATTACAGCACTATAAATCCGAGTTTTTTATGACTCGGCATGCTTACCTCATATTATGAGCCTGCGATCATAATATAGCTGTTTAATCCAATTAGTCAAGTATTTTATTTGGTCTTATGACCAATATTATTTTGCATAAAATGATTCCAGCAAATCCTGTCTAAATTGAGTATGACAATTTTTTCATATAAATGGACATTTTTTGTCACAATACCACAGGCGATTTGTAAAATAGTTCTCGATAAAATTATTTAAAATTATATTAATTCTAACAGTTACAAGCATTTGTCAATTTAGCACCCAAACGGCATATTATTTGCATAATGTAAGATCGAGTTGCCTTTGTAACATATTTAATAGATTAAATTTCAGACAAGATTAACGGGATTAACCTGATTAATTAATGTTCCGCCTGAAGGCCTGTCCCGCCTGCCCCGCCCGCCCCGTAGCTTCGGCAAATGGTACTGGGGTAGCTCTGGCGAATGGTACTGGGGTAGCTCCGGCAGATGGTACTGGGGCCTGCCCCGTAGGTCCGGAAGATCGTACTGGGACGGATTACATTATCCCATTTTCATTAGGAAAATGGGATAAAAATGTTCTGAATATCCGGTTGATCCTGTCAAAAAGTCTGCTTTTAGATTTTGTTTGATTCCAGTGAATATTAGGATTAATTATTTTGCCAGCAATAATTTTGCAGTTATATAAATAGCCGGAAAAAATACGTTATGATATTCCCTTTTTTCAATAAAGCTAAGAAGTTAAAATCGAACTTGCCGGATTCATCCCGGCCATTTTTCCGCTTTTTGCGATGTGTCTCTGGCACCTCAACAATGGAGTTTGCGATAATAATGACGCTAATTGTGCTTGTCGCAATCGTTGCTATTAAGGTGCTCGGTGAATCAATCGATGATTCGTACGAAAATACTGGTGATGCAATAGCCCAAGTAAGCTCACCAGGCGAAGATGGTACAGGAGACGATGGTTCTGCAGATGACGGCTCCGGTGATGACGGTTCTGGTGACGGTGGCACTGGTGGCGACTCTGGTGATGATGGCACAGGCGGCGGCTCCGGCAGTGGCGGTTCCGGGGATGATGTTGCGGGTGGTGGTTCCGGAGACGACGGCACCGGCGGCGGCTCCGGCAGTGGCGGATCTGGAGGTGATTCAGGCGGTGGTTCGTCCGGTGGCGGTACTGGAGACGGTGGTACTGGGGGCGGTTCAAGCGGTGGCGGTACTGGAGACAGTGCTACAGGCGGCGGTTCAAGCGGCGGCGGTTCTGGTGACGGTGGTACTGGGGGCAGTTCAAGCGGTGGCGACTTTAGGGGCGGATCCGCAGGAGGCGACTCGAGAGGTGGCGACTCTGGGGGCGGTTCAGGCAGTGGCGGTTCTGGGGGTGGTTCAGGCAGTGGCGGCTCCGGTGAAGGTTCAAGCGGCGGCGGATCTGGTGATGGCGCTACAGACGGCGGTTCGAGCGGCGGCGGGTCTGGCAGTAGCACTGCATATGCTGCTAATAGCAGTGTCTCGACCGGAAGCGGGTCTGGAAGAGGTATGGCTTATGCCGATAATAAAGACGCCTCGACCGATGGTAGTTCCGGCGATGGCACTGATGCTGCCGCTGACAGTAACTCTGACGGAGGGATTGACTTTTCCAAGCTTTGGCCTTTTGCACTGATAGCCATCTTTGGCATTCTGTTATTCTATTTTTCAAAAGATATGTTGTCTTCGGTTTTCAAAAAAAACGAAAAGAAAGGAAACCGCAGCCGCAATGCAAAAGCCATGAAATGGTTTATGAAATATTCGAAATAGACCAACAATAATAGTTTTACAGTATCCATTACCAGATATTTCTTAAAGAAAAGGCAGGGTCATCAACGATTCTGTCTTTTTTATTTTTTCCTTGTCAAGTTCACATAAGATTAGTTAAATAATTTTCGCAAGATAGACTTATTGTCGATATTTTATGATATCTCGAGAGCGAATGAAGAACATTGAAAAAATACACAAAGAAAGACAGGAAAAATTCATATCACTAATCTAAAGAAAAATATCCGATTCTCACAAAACATAATAGGAGTACAGAATTTCAGCTATGAAACGCCTTTTCAGGTTGTCATTACTTTCAAAGTTAATTGTGGCCTTATATGCTGCGATCTCAGCGGGTTATCTTTGGTTGGCGACCATATATTATTTTAGAGGCTCTTCTTTTCGTGGGGATTTTAGAGCTTTTTATACTGGGTGGACGATAGTGCGTGAGGGGATGGGAGCTAAGATATATGACTATGCTTTACAGCTACAGTATCAGCATCAAATCCTCGATAACTTGAATCTAAAGGGTGACTTTTTGGCGTTTTATTATCCACCGCATGTTGTGCTGTTATTCTCTCCTCTGAGTTCTCTTTCCCTCAAAGCTGCTTATGCAACATGGAGCTTCGGGCAATTGTTGCTTTTGACCTGGTTGATAATCTTTATCTACCGTCAAACCAAGATAGAAGATTGGATGCGAAGAGAGCAGTTCCTCCTTTTAAGTGCGATTGCAGCCATGCCCTCATTATATATTACTTTAGTATTAGGCACCTTTTCTTTGTTAATGCTCACTGCGCTTATTGGCTTTACTTTTGCTTTGAAACGTGGACGTGAAGTTGAGGCCGCATTGTGGTTAATTCTAGGGAGCATCAAACCACAAGTGATGGTCTTGCCGGGAATTGCGCTTCTGTTCTCTCGAAGATGGAAGGTTTTGGGTATTGGGTTTGCTATCATGATTGGTATAATTTGCACAAGCAGTCTGGAACTAGGATGGAATGTCTGGATAGACTTCTTTGGCGCTGTTGCCAAAGCATATGAAGAAGGAAATTCCCTTGGCGTTAACCCTAAGGCTATGTGCAACTTGAAAGGTATGCTGTCTGTGTTATTAGGTCCACAACCAATAACGCTTGTCAATATGATGAGCAATATCGCATTCGGGCTGGCTTGTGTAATAACTGCGGTGATATGGAATAGGTTAGGGTATGAAGATGCTATTTTTGATCTTTTGATGGCGCTCACGGTTATCTTGGGCACGTTGTTTGGGCTACATGTTAACCCTCAGGACGGTTTGTTTTTGGTGGTACCAGCATTGTTGTTTTACAACTATCTGCGACAAGGATATCGTCACCTTCGCCTTTATGCGGTGTTCGTTCTTTCTTGTCCGTTTGTGTTTCATGTTTACTTTTTTTTCTTGAAAGGCTCCTTTGGGATTCAGGCACCGGTTGTGGCAATGGTCGTGCTTGGGTTGTGGATAGGCACAGAGCTTGTTATTTGGTGGAGAAATTCAAAATTGTGTTTAAAGGGATATGATGAAATCTCGGGGTAAACGTCTCGGAAATTCTATAATTGGTTGAAATTAAAGATCTTTTAATAGCTCCTGGTTTATGACACTTCCATGGAATGATGGGGCAACCTGGCAATGGTTGACAATGATGGGTATCGTGAAAAGGAGTTCAGCTTACTATGCACAACGATGCTGACGTGTTCGTTAATTGCATGGGGGCATTATTTTGTCTTTTTAATTTTCCCGTTTACAGTAGCCTCACTTCAGGTGGCAGCTAAGCCTTCGAGCTTACGAGTTTTGTATCTGGGAGCAACGTGGCTGGCTTTAAATTTTATGGGCATTTTGGAAAATACATTTTTAAACAGTCATTTATTACTAAAGGTTTTGGTTAGTTATATTCCGTTGTATGGTATGCTTGGATTGGGGGTATTTTTTGGAAAGGAATTGCGACTAAAAACCCAGGGGATCTCGTGATGACGTTCTGTAATATCGAAAACATTTATGCATATTAAGGATAATTCTACCTGTTAAATCTTTTGGAAGGTTAAAAACATAGAACTTTCTTAATGTCATTGAGATATTGCTGCATTATGTCCTAAATGTTTGAACAAAAATGGATGATTGAGGAATTGATTAAAAAAGTAATTTATGCAATAAGAAAACAATTTGATAAAGGAATTTTTTGAAAATGGTTGAACGTGTCGAACTTTCTGTTGTTATTCCCGTTTACAATTCGGCAGAAATATTTCCCGAACTGCATAGACGACTGGTGGAAACATTATCGGACACAGTCCAGTCCTACGAGATTATAGCGGTTGTTGACGGTTGTACCGATAACTCGGCTGAAGTTATAGAGACGAACATTAAGGAAAATCCGCACTTGAAGATGGTTGAATTGTCTAGAAACTTCGGGCACCAGACGGCCATTACCGCCGGATTAGAGCTATCTTCCGGCGAAATGGTTGTAGTGATGGACGACGATTTGGAAGATCGGCCAGAACTGTTGCCCAAATTTTTGTCCAAGGCTCAAGAAGGATATGATGTTGTTTATGGTATAAGAAAAAAACGAAAAGTTTCAATATATCGCCGCTTTGCTTTCAGTTTTTTTTATCGATTGCTGAATAAATTGAGTGCAATCGACATGCCATATGACTCTGGTGACTTCTGTTTGATGAAACGGCCTATCGTTGAAGCGCTTAATGC
>JBARSG010000399.1:0-2622 GCA_049644625.1 Desulfobacterales bacterium
GGGACGTCCCCATTATCTACTTTGATGGGGGCTTAAATAAACACACACTCACAATAATCATCACAGATTGTTCGCTGGTGAATATTTTTATGGCACAAGCGGGGCGATAGAGAAGCCAAAGATTTCGAAGTGGGTATCAAATGCAAAGGCTGTTTTAAGTTTATTTATTTCCATGACTGCAAAACTGGTACAGTCGGTATATGAAAATTCCTGATCTTGATATTTCTTAAAAATCTCCCAGGCCCTTCTTTCTATTTCCCGATCAACGATTATGGTCTCCAACTGATCACTTTTTCTTATTTCGTCTCCAAAGGTTATAGAAGCTTTAGAACCCAGCTTCCTTTTAAGCCTGGTATAGGTCTCATCCAAAACAAAGTTGGTTGTTAGCAATGGATGACGGAGTTTAAGGAGTTTTCGAAAGTAGGCTGCGGCCCTTGAATGATATTGATCACTTTTATCCGTAATAGCTATGAATGCGCCGGTATCTACAAACTGTTTATCCATTACGATAAATCTCCTCATCGTGTTTCACAGAACCCCAAAAGTCTCCACTCTCTCCTAAGGCGATGATTTTACTGAGGGGATTAACCTTTTCCTTCGATGATATCTTTGACAGGTATTCGGATATTGCCTGACGAACAATCTGCGCCATGGGTATTTTTCCCTCAATAGAGACTTTGTTGAGCATTTGGTGCTGCTCTTCAGTCAAATAGATCTGAGTTCTCACCTTTGTCATTTTAAATCCTCCATGCTATTTATACATTAAAATATTATCATATGTAATGTATATTTACAACCTTTATCGACTTCTTAGGCTAAAACTAACAGAAAAGCTGGATTATCTTGAAGGTTTGATTGAGTGGGGGAAATTTGATGGTTTCTAAAAAGTCGTCACTCCGGTGAAAACCGGAGTCCAGAAGCTCTGTAACCAATTGAAAAAACTGGATTCAGGCTTTCGCCGGAATGACAAAAAATGGTGCTTTTCGACTTTTTGCGAGCTCATCATTTATATTGAGGAATATTCCACAGGCAGGTAATACTTTAAGTAAGACTTTTTTGAGGTGTTAGCCATGCCAAGGGTAACCAGTAAGGGACAGGTAACCATTCCCCATCAGATCCGGTCAATTCTGAGCATCAGATCCGGGGATGAAATTATTTTCGAAATAGACGATGCAAAGGTTGTTCTAAAAAAAAAGAGCGCTTCAATCGAAAACCTGAAGAAATATGTGGGCTTTCTTACCCATCTGAATGGGAAGAAAACCGACGAGATCATTGACGAACTACGTGGAGAGGCTAATGATTTTGGCCGTTGGTACGAATATACTACTTGATATCTTGATTCCTAACTCGGCATATCTTCAATCCTCTCTGAGCTGCTTGTTAAGTATAGGTCAGGATGATGAGCTTACTATTTGTGAGGCGGTATATGCCTGAATTAGGATCTCAATTCTTATCTTCTCAGGATCTTAATAGGTTTCTGCACGACACAGCAATTAGACTGGTTTCCTCAAATGAAAAATCACTTATCATATTTTCAGGGCCTCAATATCGTGAACCCCTAAGGCTCCTGCTCTCTGCGGTGAAATACAATCGTCAATCGCCCTGTTCTTTGCGTTTCTGCGTGATATACAATCCGTAAATCCCTAAATTATCATTCTATTTATATATTTATGCCCGTCCCCCATTCCCACACTGTGAAAGCGGTTGTTATGTGCCGTACTCAAATGCTGTATGAAATGAACAGGTGCTTCTTTGAGAAGAAGAACGAGGAAGGAGGTGAATGCTTTAGTTCGGACTAAGACCGTGTATATGTTTCTAGCTCTTGTGATGAGTCGTCATAGTATTCCTTTAGTTCTCTGATCTGTTCTTGAATTTCTTTGCTAATAATGAAATCAGAATTTTTGATTTGCCCTTGCTCTTCTTTCACTTCTTCTAATTTTCTAAAAACTATATCAAAGTTATACCTTTTTTCTTCCATTGTTTGCCTCCACTATTTGACGATCTTTTTGCCAGACTGCGCTTCGATTTGAAGCCGAATGTTGCTTATATTGCTCTCAACACCGCAGTTGGGGCATTTCAAAACGTCATTATCTAAAGGATACGGGATGCGGTCTTTTTTCAAAGGGGTATTCTTTTCCAAATTGGCCTGAATCAAAATTTTTTCTTTACACTTCGGACATTCAAAATTAATTTCTGCAGCTTTTTTTGCCTTACCTTCTGGTGGCCGTTGACCTGGCGCGATAGCAAATCTATAAATTTGCGACTCAACCGTTTCAAATATTTTGTAAATATTTGTTTCGAAGCTCATTCTCAATAACGTATAATACCTCATAATAGCTTCATTTAATTCCTTTTGAGCACTGAAATCAGTGATTTTCAAGTGCATTTCTTCAAAATCGTCAATCTTTATTGAGCGTCCATGTGTCAACCATTTGGATTGTCGACACAAAGTGGCGGCTATTTCGGTTGCACGCTTCTTTTTTTCCTTCTCGGTTACAGGTTTACCTGTAGTATTATGTTGGTCCCAATATTTGAATTTATACTTGCTAAGCCATTCAGCGACAAGCTTTTGGGAAAAATTCTGAACGTTTTCGCAATGCTGTATTTCTCCCGGCGAAATAT
>JBARSG010000400.1:0-3070 GCA_049644625.1 Desulfobacterales bacterium
CCTGATATCTCTTGACGAGCCTTATTATGCCATGTCCCGGCTCTTGAAGGGTGTTCGGATTGCCGGTATTATTGATGCCGGCGCAAGCAACGGCCGTATATCAAGAAGGCTTCTTCGTAAATTTCCCGAGGCTCACGTTTATGGTTTTGAGCCCAATATGTTGTATGCTGAAACGTTACAACAATATGCAAAGGAAGATGCTCGATTTCACCCACAGTTCCTGGCTTTATCTGATCATGAAGGAACTGCCGACCTCCATACAACTGTATCCCCGGGTAGTACATCTCTTTTTACCCCGGGAGAGCGCCTCAAAAAAATTGATCCCCATGGAGTGTCTGTGAAGAGTTCAGAAAAGGTTCAGGTCGTTACAATCGATCATTGGGCAGAGCGTAATGGAAATCCAGCCATTCAGTTGATGAAATTTGACATTCAAGGCGGCGAGTTGCGGGCTCTCCGAGGTGCTGCTCGTGTTCTTCAGAATTCAACACTTTTAGTGTACACAGAAATATTGTTTAACTCTTTATACAAAAATGGTTCAATTTTCTGTGAAATCGATCTGTTCCTCCGAAAATACGGGTTTGTGTTGCACGATATTTATAAACCAAAATATGACTCAAAAGGATTGTTGCTTTGGGGAAACGCTATTTACCTCCACTCTGAACGACTCAGTATATGAAATCCAGTTAGCCATCTTTTTCTACAATTGTCAGTCTGGGATCGAGAAAATTTTGTTTCCCCACTCAAGGCTCTTTATTCACGGAGTAAGGTTTTTTATGATAAAAGAATTATTTTATAGAGCGATGGCCGGTTTTCATAGGAAGCGAGGTCTTCGTCAGTTGCGGTTGCTGGAACAAAAGTTGATCTCTAACCAGTCAAGGTTTGCTGTTCCATTTGCATACAGGGGAAAAGGCTATTTTAAAAAGATAGAACCTCGTCAGAACCCAATGGAAATTGAAGAACTTTATCGAATTGTGTGTGAATTAAAGCCAGAACGAGTGTTGGAGATCGGAACGGCCCGGGGTGGATCACTTTATCTTTGGACACAATCAGCAGCTTCTGATGCCACCATTGTGAGTGTTGATTTGCCTGAAGGTCAATTCGGCGGAGCTTATCCTGCCTGTCGCCTTCCTTTTTACCAGGCCTTTAAACGACAAAATCAAAAACTGTATTTGCTCCGGAAAGACTCACACCAGACCAATACGGTTGAAGATGTAAACAGCCTTTTTAATAAGAAGCCCATTGATTTTGTCTTCATCGACGGAGATCATACCTATGAAGGAGTAAAAGCGGATTTTCTAAATTATGGTCCCTTGGTTCGACCGGGGGGGATTATTGGCTTCCACGATATTTTGCCGCGCCCTGATCTTCCTGCAATTCAGGTGGACCGGTTCTGGAACGAAATCAAAGGAAGATATAATACAAAGGAGATTGTCGGCCCGGATGAATCTGGCCGAAAGATCGGCATCGGTCTCATTCATGTTGGAAAATCAGGAATTATTACTTAGAGTGCCGGGTGTGAATATCGGTTTTTCAGGTTTGGCATCAGTTTAATCTGTTACCTTTTGCAATTTTTCCATTCTGTGGCGTACATGCCGCTCAATCCGCCCGGCCTTTCGGTAAACCGAACGGATCAGTCGTTTCTGATAGTTTGTCAATCGATGGTTATCAAAATATTCGTGCATAAATTGCATCATATCCTTATAGCCAAAGTAATCGCGCGAAGAATAATACAACTGCGCTAAATCCTTAACCTGCCAACGTCGTTTCAATATCACCGGTTGAAATACCCGCTGTAGGTCAATCAAATTAAGGCGTTCGCATCCTTTTCCGTCCCTGCTAAGAAATATATGAGACAGATACAAATCACGATGGTTGTAACCTGATTGGTGAAGTTGTCGAACCAGATGTGCGGTTTGTCTTATCAATTCTTTTTTATCCCGCAATAAGGCATATTCCTTTCTTTTTTGGTTCCAATTTGGCAAAAGCCTTTCCAACGAATCGGAACCGGGAAGCTCTTCAATTATTGCAAAACTGCGCTTTTCTCCCAGCCAATTGCAACTTTGCCCATACGCTATCGGCCGGGGCACGGCTACACCCTTTTCAGCCAGCCTCTGTGCACCAAGAAAGTCATAAATTCCCGCTCCATATCGACTTCGCCGGATAATCCACCGCTTCACCAATTGCTTTACCCCTGGATATCCAAACCGTTTCAGATAGATAACAACATTTTGATCTCCTGATCTCTTCAATTTAATCCGGAATCTTTCGCGATGTCCCAGTCCGGGTTTATGTAAATTTTCCCCTTGTTCATATCTGAATACAGCATTCAAGCTTCCCAACCCCTGCTGCTCTAGAAACTGCTTGTACTCTTTATGTACTAAACCACTCCCGTCCCTTAACCTAACAAATGATTCATTAGAATGATTAAAATAGCTGTCGATTAATTCGTCAATTTTTTGATTACTTGCCATTTATCTCAAAATTTATAATTACTTCTTTAGAACCGTCGCATTAAATTAGCCGTAATCTTTTCTTTTTTTTCTTATAGCTTTATGTTTTTAATTTGCTCACGAAATATGTTGTCCACTTCTGACAGGTCTGCCCAGTTTTGCATAAAGCGCTTAAGGTCCCTACCAAATACTTTACGAAACCGGCATCTAAATTGATGTTCACGCATAGCATCCAGATCTGTTATAAATAGTCTATTATCTGTTACAATAAAGTTTGTGGCCTTTAAATCTCCATGACTAGTGGATGCAGCGGCCAGTTGTTGGAACAGTTTTCCGAACTGTTCAACCAGATCTCCCCGATCCACCTCTTTTGCCTTGTCAGAGTGGAATAAATGATAAACGTTGATGCCATCCACATACTCCGTTATAAAATAAGCTTTGGAACGAAAAAAGCCCCATCGTTTTTCCAAAAGTGCGATCGGTTTAGGCGTGGGAATCCCCAATATTGCCAACCTGTGAGCATTACGCCATGAATTCCAGGCTCGACTGGGGCGCAAACATCGCCGAAGGGCATGCCAGGCATTCTTGATATTATACCGTTTAACAACATAGTGTTGACC
>JBARSG010000401.1:0-2191 GCA_049644625.1 Desulfobacterales bacterium
GTATATTTGATGCCGCAAGCGCCGGTTTTGATTTGCAGATATCCGGGCACACCCATGGCGGTCAATTTTATCCATGGAATTTGATTGTGGGCTTGAATCAGCCCTTTATATCAGGTCTTCATAAGTACAAGAACACGCATATCTATGTGAGTCGAGGCACCGGCTACTGGGGACCACCGGTGCGTGTCGGCGCTCCTTCAGAGATTACCCTGATCAAATTGGTCTCACAGGGTAGCCCCCCCGAATTTGGAAAAGGGTAAAAAGCGCTACAGGGTGAACAAGCCGGGTTATTCGTCTTTTCTGGGAGGCTTTAATTTAAGACCGAAAATAAACACAAAGGCCATTCCGATCATATATAACAGGCCCACTTTTCTTATATCTTCAAGGTTGACAGATCCTGCCAAATAGCGGTAAAGGACGTACCTGGGATCGATGTCTTCCGCCTTTTTGAAATCGGCGTTGGCCAATATCTCTTCACCCAATTCCTGGTATGCCTTGGCCCTGGTTCTATAAATGTCGGATAAAATTTGCAGATCACTTTCCAGCGCAATGGCCCTGTTGGCGTCCTCAATGGCTTCGCTCATTTGAAAATTCAGCCGAAAGGCCTCCGCCCGGTAACCAAAGGCCGCACTCATTTCCGGCGCCAAATTGATCGCTCTTTCGAAGTTGACAATGGCCTTTTCATAATTGCCGATTTTGAGATAAGCCATACCCAGCATTCGGTAGGCGTCGGCTTTATTAGGAACCAGTCGGATATAATGGGTAAAATCCTCGATTACCTTGTCGTATTTTTCCTGAAAATAATAATGCAATCCTCGTTTTTCATAGGCAGGCGCAAGCCTCGGGTTCAACTCCAGGGCTTTGGAAAAATAATCGATCTTTTTATAGACCATCGAGCTTTTTAGTCCCAGGTTGAAATATTCCGTGGCACTGGTATCAAAGGCGTAAACTTCTTTGTCATGGTTTGGCCACGATGCCGTCACCAAAAGTACCAGTATAAAAATGTATAATTTTTTCATATCCTTAATCTCTCTCTCTATATTTCTTGTGAATGCCCTCTTTCAGGCCTTGAGGCACACAGCAATTTGTCAAAAAACGAAACACTATAATAGACTGATCGGTTGGAATCAGGAAGAATTTTTTTTGCTCATCCCATTTTCCGCATAACATAATTTCTTATTTATGGATTGCAACCCCCCAACAAAGTTTCTTTAAAACTGGTACGACGTTTAACCTTGAAGTATCCCTTCTCGGTCTTGCCGCAATAATGCGTGAACCCCGGAAAGGTTAACTCCTTTGGTTTTTCGCCGCGCTTGTAGGCATCTTCGCGAGCAAAACGGTCAAATTCGATGCAGCGGGGATTAGCCGCCTCATCGATAGGCCATTGCGATCATTGACCGTTTTTTATCGCCGAAACGAAAACCTTCTTTTTACAACACGCATACAGAGGAAAGTCTTGAGGTTTATTATTACATCCAAGGCAGGCATCAACCCATGGCGCTGAAAAACATCAATTACACCCTTCGTGATCATCGGACAGATGAAATTAAATCCATTGATATCAATCTATTGAATTTACTGTATTCAATTAGAAAGAGGCTTAACATATCAGAACCTTTTCATATTATTTAAGGATATCGTTCTCCTGAAACAAATGAGTATTTATATAAGAGTAGTAAAGGAGTTGCCAAAAATAGCCTTCACTTGCACGGCAAGGCCATTGATTTTCGACTGCCGGATATCAGTCTTCCGGCATTGCGCCGGACAGCAATTGCGTTAAAGGCTGGCGGGGTCGGCTACTACCCGTGCTCTAATTTTATGCATATTGATGTTGGACCGATTAGATACTGGCAATATCCGGGATGAAAAATATTTTTTTGCTGAATTTTTTCCGTATAATACTTTTGGAGAAGTCGCTTTCTCATTAAGAGCAATATTCAACTGGCTGTCCCTTCCATATATATCATCTCTGAAGTTGACAATACCATCTTTGTCAACCCAGGCTGTCCAATAAAGAATATGAATATTTATTGGGTGTGACACTAATATTGCTTTGTTTTTTTTGCTGTTGACCGCAAGGATTAATTTCTCAAAATTCCATTTTGGATTATCTTTCAAAAGATAAACAGCAAGTTTCATGGGTTTTTCAATGCGAATACAACCGGAACTAAAGGTGCGTTTTGTCATATTA
>JBARSG010000402.1:0-1857 GCA_049644625.1 Desulfobacterales bacterium
GTGTTTCTCTTGGAAACCGACTGACTGTTTGAAGGGCTTTAGCACGCGTTAGACCGAGCCGAATGAAATTATGACTTAAAAAATCAATGGAATAATTTAGCAACAAATTTTTCTTAATAACTCAGGCGCGGCTCGGCCTTACGGGTGCTTAAGCACAAGTTTCAGTCGGTTGGAAAGAGATATACGCCGTTGCGGAGCGTTCTCTCTGTGTTGGGATTCAAATGCGTTTGCTCTGGTTCTTTTCTGGAAATATATTGACACGCTCAGATTGTTTTTCTATATTTTTGGGATGAAAGCCTATCAACTGACAATACCCGCGGAAAATAAACCCTGCGTCCTGGCTAAAATTACGTCAATCCTTGCCCGGAAAAAGATCAATATTCGGTCTGCCTCCATAACTTCTTTTGGCAATTCCGGGTTAATCAATCTTATCGTAGACAATCCCAAACAGGGCCATAAAGCGCTGAGCAAAGAAGGCATCCCCGTGGAACTCAAAGAAGTTATTGCGGTGCTGATTGAGGATCGTCCGGGGGGACTTGACAAACTGTTACAGGTGCTTTGCGCCGAAAAAATCAATATTGAAAACGGCTATGGCTTTGTAATAGAAAGTCGGAAAAATGCGGTTTTTGTTTTAGAGATTAAAGACCCGGCGCCGGCTAAGGATCTGATTGAAGCATCGGGATTTAAAACTCTCACCCCCCAGCAGCTTTCCGAGATTGAGCCCTTTCATTATGTGGGATATTAAAACCCTATCGTTTCATAAACAACACATCAGATTATACGTTAAACGGCTTGGACAAAGGGTACGCGTTTATTGGAATTACTATCATTAGATCCAACCGTTGGCAACATCGGATAAAAACACCTTTTTTGCTGTGTTGTTTACCTTTCAGGAAAGCCGATGATACCGCATCTCCTGCGTTATCAAGACCTTGCGGTAGACGACTACAGCTGCGGCCTTGATGCCTTGGACCTGCAGTATCCTCGACTTTTGAAACGTTAGGGTTATGTCGAGACCCTTTTACCATTTCACAGGAACCCGAACCGTTTTTTTTGCTTTATTATTAAAAAGTAGATAACCATTCTTTTTGCCGTACAGAAACAAATCTTTTGTAATTTTTACATCAGCCTTACAGTAGTCGATAATCTCACGTATCCGTCCCTGTTTCCACCAGCGCAAGGCCTGAAGACCGTCTGCAGTCTTTTTTTTCCCCAGTGTCGCTCTGGCAAGGTGATCCAATGACAGTCTGTAGCCCAGACGATCATGCACCTCTTCAAGAATATCAAGTGTCGGAAGTTTTTTGAAATGAAAATTCGAATATCCGCCAAGCACTCGAAAATCAAACCGTTTGATGTTGAAACCGATAACCAAATCGAATTTTTTCAGGTGATGGATGAGCAAAGGAATCTGATCATCCAAAAACTCAAAATAGTTGTCTTCATTTGAATCATAAAGCACCACACAGCTGATACCCATTAAATCAGCCCGGTTCCATCCGCCGACTTCCTGTGCGGAACGCTGAGTTTCTATGTCCAGTACGCCAAAGTGGACGTTTTGTTCGGTTTTTTTTGCTTTAGGTTTCAGAGGATTACGTTCTACAGCCTTATTCTTCCGAAATCCCTCCGTTACGTTTTCGGATCTTTCTTGCATCCCGGTTTTTAAATCACGAACCATTATGATTTTTTCAAGAATGAATCTTGCAGCGGCTTTGTCAATGGGTCTGTTGCCGGAACCGCATTTTGGTGAATGTACGCAGGAAGGACAACCGGATTCACAGGGACATGCGCTGATCGCCCCAAGGGTGTTCTCAAGAAGTTTCTTGGCCTGCTTAAATGCGTATCTGCTCAGCCCTGCCC
>JBARSG010000403.1:0-8523 GCA_049644625.1 Desulfobacterales bacterium
GCCAATACCAAGACCGCCGTCTCCCATTGTAACGATAACGGTCAACTCGGGCCGGGCCATCTTCAGGCCGACGGCATAGGTCAGGGCACGGCCGTGAAGCCCGTGCAACGCGTGGGTATGGAAAAATGTATCAAAAAGACCGGAACACCCGATATCGGTAACAATAACAATTTGTTCCCCGCTCAAGCCCATATTCTGAAAGGCCTTGTCAAGGCCATGGGTAATCCGTTCATGGGAGCAACCCGGGCAAAATACCGGAGGCCTGCCGGTATTCAATAAACTAGACATGGGCGATAACCCTCTCGATCCGTTGCGGGGGTATCAGCCTTCCATCCATTTGACCCAGAAAGTCGACCTTCTTATCCGGAAGGATGCGTTCTATCTCTCTTACATACTGGCCGAGGTTCATCTCTATTACAATTACACGGCTGACGTTCCCGGCTTTTTCCCTGATCAGGTCTTCGGGCACCGGCCAGAGCGTTTTTAGAATTAAGAGCGATACCGGCGTGCCATATTTTTTTTGCGCTTTATATACATCCCGGGCAGCCCGAGCGGTAACCCCATAGGTTAAAAGCAGAGTGTCAGCGCCTTCCTCCGGATATGCTTCGTGAAAACTGAAGCCAGTCACCGTTGAAATAAGCTTGGTTTTGAGCCGCTCCTGAATCCCTGCAATTGTATCGGAATCTGTAGTGATATATCCGTCAGGACCGTGCGTCGAAGACGTCTGGCGTACCGGCACATTGCCTCCTATGGGCAGAAAGTAAGGTGTCAACCGTCCTGAAGAAGTCTCAAAGGGAACAAACGGTTTCCCGGAAGGGGGGACTGAGCGCTCTATAATTTTGGGTTTAGCAATTGCATGGATATCGATATTCTCCCGGGTCATGGCAATCTCTTTATTAGAAGCAATAAATACCGGGCACCTGAATTTTTCGGCAAGGTTAAAGGCCTGCATTGTCAAAAAATAGCAGTCGTTGACATCCACCGGAGCCAGTACAATTACCGGCAGCCCCCCACTGTTGCCCCAGCGTAAAAATTGAATATCACCGTCCGCACCGCGGGTGGCCGAACCCGTGGATGGGCCGAGTCTCTGAACATCTACAATGACAATGGGAATTTCACTTCCAATGGCAAAGGAAATATGTTCGCTGTACAGGCTGATGCCCGGCCCTGATGTTGCGGTCATAACCTTTAACCCCGCCATTGATGCGCCCAGACAGTAGCCGATTGAAGCAATTTCATCTTCGCCCTGAAGGCAAATGCCGCCCAAAGGCGGCAAAAGTTTGAGCATAGTATTAAATATTGTTATGGCCGGAGTAATCGGGTATCCGGCAAAGAAACGACATCCTGAGGCAATTGCTCCCCAACTAATCGCTTCATTGCCCTCCATAAGACAAAAAGCCATTTTTACGCCTCCATACGGACATTAAAAGCTCATGTCATCACGGACATAACCCATTGAAAAATCAATAAGGAAATATAAGACCTGAAATTAGGAGAAGTCTATCACACAAGTTTTTGAAATGTAAATATTATTTGCCTATTTCCTGCCAAAAAAGTCTATCTGAGGATATAATCTTACCATCGAATTTCAAACATTCCACCACCCTAATATTCCTTGACTCTTGAATCAGAATCATTTAACAGCAGGAAAAATTGTGGCGACAATGATAAGTATAATCATAGAACGATAATTATGGTATGCTTATCATAGATACCGCAAGCTACAGTGCATTCTTGGCACTTTTTTACAAAGGAGTAATCAAATGAAAGTGACCGCAAGAGATGTAATGGTTCAGGATTTCGACAAGATTCGATCTAATGCACCTATTGAAGAAGCTGTGCGATTGATTTTTAACGGCAAGGTTAGAGAAACCGGCCACAAGACAGCGTGTGTTATGGTAATAGATAAATTTAACCGTTTGATCGGTGTACTGACCATGTTCGATGTGCTTTATCATTTAAGACCGCCGGTTTTGAATTATATGGTCAGCGGTATCGATTTCTGGAACCAAGAACTGAAGTCCTACGTTAAGCATTTCAAAGGGTTGACGGTTAAGCAGGTCATGAGTTCTCCGGTACTCTTTGTTTCGCCGGATGATGATTTGATGGTGGTTATCGACCGCATGGTTAGAAAAAAATACCGTCGTCTTCCGGTTGTGGAAAATTCCATGGTGATCGGTATTGTCTATCTTTCTGAAGTGTACCATCATTTATGTAAGAATTGGCTAAAGACTGAACTCGACTGAGGCGTGAAGTTGCGAACGCTTGATACCGGTGGATATGCCCATAGCAGATCTCCTGTTCCGGAATGATAATGGCTTGTCGAAGGGCAGTTATTTCTTTGATGAGAGGCTGTCATTGATTTAATAGTTTCGGAATTGCTTTTTTTGGACACAGACCCGGCCGGATTTACTGCGCAGGTTCATCAGTTCTCCCATATCTGAACAAACGCCCGATAAACCCAAATACCTTTTTGATTCCCCGCCAAAGCTTTGGCAGTAGCCAAATCATTAGCAAGATGAAAACAATCATCAACGCAATGAACAGCCATGGATAGTGCAGGGCGGTCCAGAGACCACCGATCACTGCAATGTCTTCCACAACTGAAGCGGCCCAGTTTGTAAACGGCTCGGGAGAGGTATTTATAAGAACCCTTGAGCCCGATTTCACGGCGTGAGAACCGGCCGCCAGGCCGCCTCCCAGAATGCCCGCTGCAACAGCTAAGGCCGGATTCACATCACCCACCGCACCGGCGGCCATGAGTACACCCGCGGGTATGCGGATGAATGTATGAAGCGTATCCCACCCTGTATCAACGCCCGGCATCTTATCAGCAATAAATTCCACAATATACATCAAGCCCGCTGCGCCGATGACCAGTGGATTCATAAGAATTTGAAGATGGTCCGGCAGGACAATGTTTTCTGTTATCCCAAGCAGTCCCAGAACCAAGATCGCGGCATAAAGATTAATTCCGCTGGCCCAGGCGACTCCCATGGTCAAGGATATGGTATTTACTATTTGATCAAGTTGTTCCATTCCGTTTTTAAAGTTACTGAATGCGGGTGCTATTTGTCAACTATACCATTTATTTTTATTCTTACCCTTTTTCTTGAGTTGACCCGGAGGGTATTTGTGCTTGTGCTCTTGATAATGGGTATAGGGTTTATCTGTATCCATCCCAATGCTGACATGGTCACCAAGGCTCACTTGTATCGCATGAGGCAACGATGCGGAAATCTGCCAGTTGGGCCCTTCAAGATAAAAATATAATTTTCTATAAGTGTCATAGTAAACGCTACAGGAAGGATAATACCGATAGTTATATTTTGCCCGATATCCATGGGCCGGCGCATGAGGTGGCGGTCCTCCTTTTTTTGCTTTTTTTAAATCATAACCATGTCCGTGTCCAGCTTCCTCCCCCCATTCAAAACCTACCGCCCCTCCAGTTGTTCTACATGCACTAAAGGAAAACATAAATAATACAATAGCCAAAACAAAAATTATTCTTTTCAACACATTATAATCCATCACAATCCTCCTTTTATTATGTCATATGTTTTGATACTGCAAAAATTGAGCCAGAAAAACGGCATAAAAAACTTTTGAATATTTACAGTAAGTTAGATTAATCATAGAGGTTTTATGATTAAAACAATATGACAAATATCGTCAAATTAAATAACAAAAGAAGGTTATGAAATTTTAGGACAAAAAATAAGATATGATATTCCATCTAAGCTTTATCTGTTCGCCTTTCGGATTCCCAGCTGATCCAGGGCAATGATCCACTTGCAGATATTGGCCGATCCTTCCACTATGGTATATGTCGGTGTATCCCGATAAAATCGGGCCACCGAATATTCGGTGGAATATCCGTATGCTCCCAAAATCCTCATGGCATAGTTGGCGCATTTTGTTACGACTTCACCCGCAAAATACTTTGCCTGTGCAACATCGAGTCCGTTATTCAGGCTCCCCTGATCCTTAACCCAGGCAGCTTTGTAAACCAGCAGCCGAGCCGCCTCAATTTCAGCGGACATCTGGGCAATCATATCCTGATTCATCTGAAATTCGCCGATCGGTTTCCCGAACTGTTTACGTTCATTACAATATTTCAGCGAAAGGTCCAGACATGCCTGTGCAACCCCTACAGCACCGGCGGCCGCAGAAAGACGGGTCTGATTGAGGGATTCGAAAAGAATCTTTGCTCCGTCTCCAGGCTTTCCGATAATATTTTCTTTGGGCACCTTTGTATTGTTTAAGAATATCTCACCGGTGGGAGAGGAGTGCGACCCCATTTTCTCCAGGACCGAGGTCTTAATGCCGTTAAAGCGCTTCGGCTCTATCACAAAAGCTGAAAGTCCCTTTGATCCTTTTTCCTTATCCGTATACGCATAATAAATAACCACATCTGCCACATCTGCATTTGAAATCCAGGTTTTGGAACCGTTCAACAGCCAGTGATCTCCACCGTCTTGGGCTGTTGATGACATTGCCATCACGTCTGAACCGGCATCGGGTTCCGTAATGGCAAATGCACCGATATAATCGGCGGTGATCAACTTGGAGATGTATTTTTGCTTTAAGGCATCACTCCCGTATTTGTATAGGGTAAAAGCGCTGCCCAGACAGAGCATGTTGACCTGAACCCTGAGAGAGCTTGAGGCCTTTGCAATTTCTTCGGTTACGATCATTGCCGCCAGCCATCCCATGTCTTCTCCCCCGTACGCTTCAGGAATTACTGTTCCGAAGAAGCCGAGTTCTCCCATGGGTTTGACGGCTTCCTTATAAGGGAAATAATGATTGGCATCCCATTCGTCGGCAAACGGAGCAATCTTTTTGGTCGCAAATTCACGAACCGCTTTTCTTAACATCTCCATTTCTTTAGACAACGCAAAATCCATAGTAACACCTCCCGATTCAAAGCGGGGTCTGTTCTTGGCCCATTAGGGCAAGAGAGTATTTTATGACCACATGTTATACTGAGACCTTTTAATACTTATATTGGATTCTTGTAGCAAGGTGTTTTTTCTTCTGTCTCGACCTTAAACGGATGATTTTCTTAAACGCTTACCGTGTCGTGAGATGATTGACATTTTTTCAATATATTTGTACTCTCAATTGAGTTTAAACAGTGACCCGCTTGAAAACCGAATCACCGGAATGTTTCTTTAAAAAAAAGTTGATACAGGATTTAGGGTGTAGAAATTCCGAGACGTAAGATTGCCATGAAACCGATTGTCGCCATAATAGGTCGTCCCAATGTTGGAAAATCGGCCTTTTTTAACCGCGTCACCGGGACAAGGAAAGCCCTTGTGGACGATTTCCCCGGCGTTACAAGGGATCGCCATTATGGTGATGCAACCTGGGACGGCATTGGATTTACACTGGTTGATACCGGCGGATTCCCGGATCAAGATAAGGATGACTTTGCCCACAAAATACGTCTCCAGATCATTCAGGCTATAGAAGACGCAGATGTTATTATTCTTCTACTGGACGGCAAACACGGAATTTCTCCTTTTGATGAAGATATTGTCAAAATTCTTCGTGAATTAACAAAGCCCGTTTTTTATGCCGTCAATAAAATTGACGGGGTTGAACAGGAAGTTAAGCTTTACGAATTTTACAGCCTGGGTATAGAAAAATTATATCCCATTTCAGCCGAACACCGTTACGGCATTTCGGATTTTCTCGATGACCTGACATCGGTTCTGCCTGAAACAGTTTCAGATGAAGCTGGAGATATGATCAAGCTGGCTGTGGTCGGCAAACCCAATGTCGGCAAATCATCACTGATTAACAGAATTCTGGGTCAAAAGCGTTTGCTTGTCAGCGATACTCCGGGAACAACCCGAGATGCTATCGACTCTGTTTTCAATATTAAGGATAAGTCGTATCTTCTCATCGATACCGCCGGTATCAGACGCAAGGCAAAGGTTTCAAAAAAGCTTGAAAAGTTTTCCATTATTAAAGCGTTAAGAAGCCTTGACAGATGTGATGTGGCGCTGATTGTCATCGACGCCTACGAGGGGATTACCGAACAGGATATAACTATCGCAGGTTATGCGTTTGAGCGGGGATGTGGGTGCATTTTTCTTTTGAACAAATGGGACCTTGTTGAAAAAGACGGCAAAACCGCTTTAAAATATTATGAGCAGTTAAGAATGCAGGCAAAATTTTTAAGCTTTTCTCCGATGATAACCATTTCGGCATTAACCGGACAACGGGTTTTGAAAATATTCGGTCTTGTGGAAGAGGTATTCAGCCAGTACTCGGCACGTATCGGGACCGGACCGCTGAACAAGATATTTGAGCAGGCCATTGAACGAACAGAGCCGTCCCTTTACAGAGGAAGGCGTATTAAATTTTATTATGCCACCCAGGTGTCCAAGGGTCCCCCCACTTTTGTCTGTTTTGTAAATTATCCCGATGCTGTCCATTTTTCCTATAAGCGCTACCTTATCAACCAGATCAGGGAAAAAGCGGGGCTTGACAAGACACCGATCCGAATAATCTTTCGCAAGCGGTTAGGCAAGCCCAAAAAATGATACTGGGTATTTGTACTAAAATCTGATTTTTTGTGTTTTTATGTCAAAAAATCAAATTACAAACAATTTGCTTTGGATCTTATTTGGGATTTGGAGCTTGAAGTTTGGAATTTATTTGAAATTTGATGCTTGTGATTTATTATTTTCCAAGGACCTAAAAAGGATGACCATTGGACTTGTTTGAATATCACGCGCAACAATCAGCCCAGGGGTCGCGGCCCCTTGCCGATAGAATGCGTCCAAAGAACCTGGATGAATTCGTAGGACAAACCCATGCCGTGGGAAAGGGAACATCGATTTGTCATGCCATTGAACAAGACCGGATTTTTTCCATGATTCTCTGGGGTCCTCCGGGATGCGGAAAAACAACCCTTGCAAGAATTTTTGCGGGTGAAAGCCGTTGTCATTTTGTCCATTTTTCTGCGGTACTGTCAGGTATCAAGGATATCCGAGCGGTTATAGAAGACGCAAAAAACCAGCAAGAGCTTTTTCGAAAAAGAACCGTTCTTTTTATAGATGAGAGACACAGATTCAACAAAGCCCAGCAGGATGCATTTCTTCACCATGTGGAAAGCGGACTGATAACCCTGATTGGCGCTACCACCGAAAACCCCTCATTTGAGATTATATCTCCGCTGATGTCCCGGTGCCGTTTAATAACCTTAAAAGCCCTTTCATCAGATGATATTGCCGTCATCCTAGAAAATGCTCTAAAAGACACGGAAAGGGGCTTGGGAAATATGAATCTGATTATCGAAAAAGATGCCCTTTCTCATCTTATTCGTATTGCGGACGGAGATGCCCGTGCTGCCCTGAACGGCCTTGAAACCGTGGCATATCTGGTCATATCCGGAATGGATTCTTCAAAAACAGGAAGCCCGGTGCAAATAACGCTTCGGGTTTTAGAAAATGCTCTGGGGAAAAAGGCCCTTTTGTACGACAAGTCCGGTGAAGAACACTTTAATCTTATATCCGCATTTCATAAGAGCTTAAGGGGGAGTGATCCGGATGCTGCGGTCTACTGGCTGGGGCGAATGCTCACAGCCGGCGAAGATCCTTTGTATATAGCGCGTAGAATGGTCCGATTTGCAAGCGAAGACATTGGGAATGCAGATCCCAATGCGCTCGGAGTCGCATTGAATGCTATGGAAGCATTTAAGTTCCTCGGGCATCCGGAAGGCGAGCTTGCACTGGCCCAGGCCGCCATATATCTTGCTACAGCCCCGAAGAGCAACAGCATATACAAAGCTTACGGAAAGATTAAAGAGGCTGTTGACAGCTATGGAGCGTTGCCGGTGCCTCTTCATATTCGGAATGCTCCCACAGGACTGATGAGAAAACTCGGGTATGGAAAAGATTACAAGTATGCCCATGATTATAAAGATGCATATGCTCCTCAGAACTATTTGCCGGAAAAACTGAAGGGCAGGCTTTTTTATGCGCCCACAGACCGGGGGTATGAAAAGGCAATTAAACAGCGTCTCGATGGATGGAGAAACTTGAAAAAAACACTAAAACACAAACTTAAAACATAAACAAATAGAAGTCTCCAGCTCTCTTGATGTTTTTATTATCTAATGCCACGATAAAAAGTCGGTTCAATGGGATGTTATCAGTTTCCTTTCTTGTCTTTCGCGATTTTTTCCCTTGACTTGTGGAAAATCTATCACAAAATATATTATAAAAACTGAAAAAACTTTCAGGTCTTCTCGGAACAGTTGATGTCGATGAAAGGCCATTGAGGAAAGCAATGAAGCGGATATGAGGCGTGCTCAAATGCTGAAAGAGATCGGGGAATCATCGGGGTTAGCCAATAATTTTTAATAAGGTCAATCGATATCTAAATAGTATCACAAGCTATTGACATTACAAAATATTTCATGTCGTGGTAAGGAATCTGAGCCTGACACTGATCTAAAGCGTCCCAATATCTTATATCTGAATCCGTTTGTGAAATAATGCGAAATAT
>JBARSG010000404.1:0-5222 GCA_049644625.1 Desulfobacterales bacterium
GCTTTAAAAAAATTCCTTATGGCCAAAGTGATATTTTTATTCCTTGCCAGTCTCTGCTGGTAAAAAAATATTATTCCGACCAGTACAACTGCCGTCCAGTATGGGACGGTCTTATGGGTCAAAAATCCCGCATAGATCATGGCGCTTATAGAGACCAAATAGCATGCTGCGGAAATAACAAGCGCCCGTTTTTTTCCAAGACGAACCGGCATGGAGTGAAGATTTTCTTTAACATCAAATTCCATGTCCTGGATAGCATAAACAATGTCAAGCCCTGCAATCCATGCCATTATAATAAACCCCAGAACAAAGGGAACACGCGTAAACTCACCGGTAACCGCAATATATCCTCCAATGGGAGCGGCCGCTTCAACCAGACCCAGATAAAAATGGGAAGAAGCGCTGAACCGTTTAAAATAAGAATAGGTAAACAGCATTAAAACTGCCGGAAAAGAAAGATAAAAACAAAGCCTGTTCAGCATGAATGAAGCACCGATGAGTAAAAACGAGGAAAGACAGGCCGTTATCCATACCACCGCAGGCTGAACTTCTCCTTTGGGAACCGGCCGGTGGCTGGTGCGCGGATTTTTTGCATCGATTTCAGCATCGATCACTCTGTTAAATGACATGCCGGCGGTTCTGGCTGCAGTTAGGGCAACAATCACCCAGAACCAGGTCATAACCGTCCCGCCTCCGGCAAAAAGCACACCTATTAGTGCAAAAGGCAGCGCAAAAAGGGTTTGCTCGATCATAATAAGTTTCGAGAATTTCTTAAAATCCATATTCTTTCCACCGGCTGCTGACTTTTTCGATTATTTCTTGAGACATTCTGATCTCTTCAGGCCAATCCCGCCCCATTCCTTCTTCACGGGTTTTTCTTGTAGCGTCTATCCCCATTTTCCCGCCAAAATTAGGATACGGCGCTGAATGGTCCAGCGCATCCACGGGACCTTCCGATAAAAGCAGATCTCTTTTGGGATCCACATTATTAAGGAGTTTCCAGACCACGGTTCTTGAATCACGAAGATCCATATCTTTATCGAATACCACAATATACTTGGTTGAAGCCATCTGACCCAGTCCCCAGAGTGCGTTAATCACTTTTTTAGCCTGCCCGGGAAACTTCTTGTCAATTGAAACCAGGGCGCAGTTGTGAAACACGCCTTCCATGGGAAGTTCCATGTCAACAATTTCCGGAACCAGTATTTTTAATAAAGGCAGAAAAATCCTCTCAGTGGCCTTTGCCATATAACAGTCTTCCATGGGCGGCTTTCCCACGATTGTTGCAGGATAAACAGCATCATTTCTGCAAGTAATACAGGTAACATGGAATACCGGATAAAGATCCGCCGGAGAATAAAACCCGGTATGGTCCCCAAAAGGGCCTTCAATCCGTTCTTCATTAGGATCTACATATCCTTCAATGATAACATCGGATTCCACCGGCACAAAAATATCAATTGTCTTTGCCCGGGTTATTTCGATGGAACGTGAACCGATAAACCCTGCAAGCAAAAGTTCGTCCATATCCGGAGGAAGGGGCGCTGTTGCCGCATAGGTAACTAAAGGTGATCCGCCGAGTGCCACAGCCACCTCCATCCGCTCTCCCCGGGATTTGTATTTGTCAAAATGGCGGCTGCCGTCCTTATTGTACTGCCAGTGCATACCGGTTGTGGCATTGTCGTATTTGTGCATGCGATACATGCCCATATTCTGAACCCCGGTATCCGGATCTTTTGTAATGACAACAGGAAGGGTAATAAAAGGACCGCCGTCTTGAGGCCAGCAGGTGAGAATGGGGAGCATATCGAGCAACGGCCCTTCCGGACCGTGGATTCGCTGCTGGCACGGGCCATGTTTCACTTTTTTGGGTGAGATACCGGCCAACTCTTTCAAGTCAAAAAGCATCTTTATTTTTTGGGTAAAACTGCCGGGAAACCTGATTTTAATTAATGCTTCTATGCGTCGGCCAATATCGCCGAAAGAATCGCACCCCAGCGCCATTTTCATGCGCCGAAAGCTTCCGAAGGCATTGATAAGAAGTGGAAATGTTGATCCTTTTATCTTCTCAAAAAGAAGCGCCGGACCGTGGGTTTTGCTCATCCTGTCCGCTATTTCAGTTACTTCCAATACAGAATCCACTTCTGCGGAAATCCTTTTGAGTTCATTTTCAGATTCGAGTTTTCTAATAAATTCCCGAGTGTTTTTAAATGGCATATGTAACAGTCCTAAACAATTAAAATTAAATTTCAGGATACCCGGCAAATAGTATAATTATCTGATATATTGCTTTACCCCGATGAGTTAACCACTGACCAGCTCCTCGGGGATGTCGGCATTGGTGTAAACCTTCTGCACATCATCACAATCTTCAAGTGTTTCCATCAATTTGACCATCTGCTCGGCCTCTTTGCCCTGAAGGTTCACAGTTGACTGTGGGAGCATTGTAATTTCTGCAGCAATATAGGGAACCGATTGCTTTTCTATGGCGACCTTTACCGCTTCAAAATCTTTAGGATCCGTAATGATTTCATAATTACTGTCATCTTCTCTTACATCTTCGGCTCCGGCATCAATGGCGACTTCCATCAGAGTATCCTCGTCTACAGCATCATTTTCCACAACGATATATCCTTTTTTTTCAAATATCCATGCAACGCATCCATTGGAGCCCAGATTCCCCCCGGCTTTGCTTAAAATATGGCGAATATCCGCCACCGCTCTGTTCTTGTTGTCTGTCAGTGACTCTATGAAAACAGCGGCGCCGCCCGGACCGTATCCTTCGTAAATACTCTCTTCGTAATTCACGCCTTCCAGTTCGCCGGTACCTTTTTTAATGGCCCTTTCAATGTTGTCTTTGGGCATATTTTCACTTTTAGCTGCCTGGATGGCTGTCCGCAGCCTTGGGTTTGAAGCCGGATCTCCTCCTCCAAAACGCGCTGCAACAGTAATTTCTTTAATAAGCCTGGTGAAAATTTTACCCCGCCTGGCATCGGTTGCACCCTTTTTATGCTTTATGGAAGACCACTTGCTATGCCCTGACATATTTACCTCCTATTTTTTCCCAAATCCGATAATATAAATTTCTTTGCTCGCCTTTCGGCTGCTTTGCGGTTTGAAAATCTTGTACCGGTTAAATCCCTCCTTAACGGCATCCGAAAATTTCTTAAAATCTTCTCCGTGAAAGATCTTACAAACAAATGATCCTCCGCTGACAAGCGTTTCTTGAGCAATGGAAAGTGCCGCCCGGCAAAGATTAAAAGACCTTGCGCTGTCAACATGTCTGCTGCCGGTAGTTGCAGGCGCCATGTCGCTGAGAACAACATTAAAATCTTTTCCCGTCAATTTAAACAACTCATCATCCATGGAGAGGATATCGCCTCGATAAATCCTTACATGAGACGGAACCCTTTCAGAAACCGGTTTGAGGTCGATGCCCACGACCTCTCCTTTATTTCCTGTGAGATTCGCAGCATAAAGAAGCCATGCCCCGGGGGCACACCCCAGATCCATGACTTTGTCTCCTTTTTTTATCAGATTGTATTTTTGCTGCATTTCTTTGAGCTTATAAACAGACCTGGCAGGAAATTTCTCTTTTTTTGCCCGGCGTGCATAATAATCTCGCCACCGGTTATGTTTAGCAGATGCCGGCTTCATTTCATTAAAATAGTTCTTCCATGGCTAGGGAGATGGTCTTTACTCCTATAATTTCAATGCCTTTCATTTTGGTCATTTGTTTCAAATTGCTTTTGGGAATAAGGCATCGTGTAAAACCCATTTTTTTTGCTTCGGCAATCCGGGTCTCAACATGGCCTATGGCCCTGACTTCTCCGGTCAATCCGACTTCCCCAAAAATAATGGTGCCTTTTAGAATGGGCCGGTCTAAAAAACTCGACGCAACAGCAGACACGATTCCCATGTCAACAGCGGGTTCAACAATCTTAACGCCACCGGCAACATTAATGAAGATATCGTGTCCCATTAGATGCATGCCTAATTTTTTTTCCATTACAGCCACCAGCAAAGCCACCCGGTTGTGATCGATGCCCAGAATGGTTCTTCGAGGGTTTCCGAAGCTGGTGCTGCTGGCAAGCGCCTGTAGTTCGACAAGAATCGGCCTTGTCCCCTCCATGCTGGCCGTAACTACGGATCCCGGCGTATTTTCCGGGCGTTCGGCCAGGAATAATGCCGAAGGGTTGGCGACTTGATTCAGGCCGTTTTCCCTCATCTCAAATACTCCGATTTCGTTGGTCGACCCGAATCTGTTCTTAACCGCTCTTAAAATTCTGAACACATGGTCGCGATCACCTTCAAAATAAAGAACCGTATCAACCATATGTTCCAGAAGCCTCGGCCCGGCTATAGCGCCGTCTTTGGTTACGTGTCCCACCAGAAATATAGGGGTTCCGGTCCTTTTGGCCAGGAGCATAAGCCGCATGGCAGATTCCCGAACCTGGGTTACACTCCCCGGAGCAGATGTCAGGTCCGGACTGAACATGGTCTGGATTGAATCGATCACCATGACATCCGGTTGAACCGAATCTGCCATGGACAAGATCGAATCCATATCGTTTTCGGAAACCACAAGCAAATCAGAGCCGGTGGCAGTCAGTCTCTGGCTTCGGATCCTTATCTGCCGGATTGATTCCTCCCCTGAAACATATAATACTTTACGCCTTGCTCCGGCAAGACCATTCAGGACTTGCAGCATAAGGGTGGATTTGCCGATCCCCGGGTCTCCGCCGATCAGGATAAGGGTTCCGGAAACAAGGCCCCCTCCCAGGACTCGGTCAAATTCGCTGATTCCGGTCAATAGACGATCTTCTTGTTCAAGTTTAACAGAATCAATAGGAACCGGTTGTGTTTGAGGAAAAGACAGACTCCGTGTGGCCCCTTGATACGGTTTAACAGCCTTAATTTCTTCAACAAAGCTCTGCCATTCGCCGCAATCAGGACATTTCCCCATCCATTTGGGCGTTTGATAGCCGCATGCTTGGCAGCAAAATACTGTTTTTGAGATTTTTTTCCCCATGCGAAATATATTTTTACCCGAATTTCAGGTGTTAGTAATTGACAATCCAATTCATATCATGTCATTTAGATCTGATCAACCAGAGTCTTGTATTAACCCAGGATAAACGAATTTGATTTCGGTGCAGCATAGCGACGGCGTGTTTCTCTTGGAAACCGACTGACTGTTTGAAGGGCTTTAGCACGCGTTA
>JBARSG010000405.1:0-1679 GCA_049644625.1 Desulfobacterales bacterium
ATTCATACCCCCGCCAGATATATTTGCTAAGAATGGCAACATCGGCGGAAGCGGTCGGACTTTCTTCTTCTGCCAAAAGATTGGCAGATCCAAAAAATAACATAAAAAAACCGACTAAAATAATTAAGTTAAACCCTCTAGTTTTCATCACCTTTTTCCTCCTTATTCATTTAATATTTATTTTTAAATCATGTCTCCCTTATCCATGGTTTAAAAAAGGGAGACATGGCTCATTTTTTTGTGACGGTTATTGTTGTACATACGCTGATATTGCAAAATCAGGATATGCGTTTCCTGCATGCTCTGAGTGATCAAGGCCTACGGCTTCTTCTTCCGGAGAGACCCTCAATCCTACGGTCTTGTCGATTATTTTAAACAAGATAAAAGCAGTGACGAATGTCCAAATAAAGCATGCAACAATGCCCAATGCCTGTACTCCTATTATCTTTGCGGAGGTTCCTCCTATATTGAAGATACCTGCTGCAAGCGTTCCCCATGCGCCATTAACCCCGTGGACAGATATTGCGCCTACCGGATCATCTACCCTGATCTTATCAAAAAAGAGGACGGATAAGACCACAATAATACCGGCAATGGCCCCGATAATTATCGAGCTCAAAGGAGTTACCGTGGCGCAGGGACTGGTAATGGCAACCAGCCCGGCCAGTGCGCCGTTTAAACTCATGCTGATTTCCGGTTTGCCGAATTTTATCCAGGAGGTAAACATTGCGAAAATCGCACCGGCGGCGGCGGCCAGGTTTGTATTTACAAAAATCATGGCAATGTCTTTGTTTGCCGCTGTGGTAGATCCCGGGTTAAAACCGAACCAGCCAAGCCATAGAATAAATACGCCTAAGGCCGCTAACGGTATATTGTGACCCAGAATCGGTTTGATACTTCCGTCTTTTGCATATTTTCCCATACGAGGCCCCAGAACAACGGCTCCGGCCAGAGCCGCCCATCCGCCTACGGAATGAACCACGGTCGATCCCGCAAAATCGATGAATCCCAAGCCCTCAAGCCACCCGTTTCCATTAAACAGGCTGCCCCATGCCCAGCTTCCGAAAACAGGATAGATGAGCGCACTGATAACGATACTATATAGCAAGTATCCGATAAACTTCGTCCGTTCAGCCATGGCTCCGGATACAATGGTTGCCGCTGTTGCACAAAAAACCACCTGAAACATCCAGAACGCCAGCACCCACGGATCTCCGCCAACCTTAAAATCACTCAAGAAAAATCCGGATGTCCCAAACCATCCTGTGTTTGTAACACCGAACATAATCCCGAACCCCACGGCCCAGAAGGCAAGAGAACCCATGGAAAAATCCATGAGATTTTTCATCATAATATTGATGGCATTTTTAGCCCGGGTAAAACCGCATTCCACCAGGGCAAAGCCGGCCTGCATAAAAAATACAAGGGCCGCGGCAATTAGGGTCCATACATAATCCGCATGGGATTGTACCAGATCTATGGCTGCCTTGTTTGATTCAAGGGTTACAGGTTCGTCTCCTGCCCAAGCCCTTGTGATACTTATTATTATAAATAATATTGACAGAAATATTTTTATCATGTTTGCTCCTTCTCCTGATTCAAGAGTCAAACGGCATCTTTTCCTGATTCACCGGTTCTGATCCTGATGGCTTCTTCCACGGTTAATACAAATATTTTGC
>JBARSG010000406.1:0-2476 GCA_049644625.1 Desulfobacterales bacterium
AATCTTCATAAGAAACTGGAAGAAGTTAATGAAGCTAAAAAGCTGGTTCGCAGGGTGCCCAACCTTAAAGAAGTTACTGGATGGGTTGAACAAGCCAAGACACTGCCTCGCAAGGTAACTTACTGAGGCGATGAATTCAGGCTGGGTAGCAACAAACTTCTGTGCCCATTGCATTGTACAGAAAAGAAATTTTTAAGATTTTCTTTATTTGAATATGAAGGTCGATAAAAGGAGGAAAGTTATGGAGCTTATTGAGCTATTGACAAAGAATCTTGGGGTGAAAGAAGACCAGGCAAAAGGAGGAGTCGGTGCCATCTTCCAAATGGTTAAGGGAAAACTGGGTGATGAAAATTTTGGCAAAGTTGCAGAGGCGCTCCCCGGTATGGATCAGCTCCTTGGGGCTGCTCCGGAAACAGGTGGATTGGGTGGTGCCATTGGAGGTATTTCCTCGGCTTTAGGGGGTGGCGCAGAAAAACTGGGAGGCCTTGCCAGCCTGGCCAGTGGATTTGAAGGACTTGGCTTAGATTCGGGCATGATAGGAAAATTTGTTCCCATTATCATTTCTTTCGTCCAGTCAAAAGGAGGTGATTCCGCAAAAAATCTGCTTGAAGGGGTTTTAAAATAATGGCCTTAAAGCGATAAGGAAAAATATAATGGAAGAACAAAGCACATCCCACAGAGCTGAGAATAAAGAATCTTTTTTTTCCAGACTGAAAAGTAACGGTAAAAAACTTAAAGAAAAAGTGCGAAAAATATACCGCACTATAGCCGAAAAAAGCTCCAGGGCAAAAGAGAGTATGTCGGGAAAATTAGGTAAGATTGATGCTGAAAATTGCACATTACAAGAGGCTATGGCAAAAATAGAAAAAGAAGTTTTTGCCGGAGCAAAAATCCTTGAAGATCTGGATGAAAGGTTTGTTGGTTCTGCGAGAAAACTTAGAGACCAAACCGCCAGGAGAACTGCAAAGGCAATTTATGAAAGATGGGGAAATGAGCAAGAAAAAGAAGAAGTTAAACCGATCATTGAAATGGACTATGACGATGTTTAGACAAACCAATCATTAAGGTGAGATTGTAATCTCATTTAACTTTTAACATATTTAAAGGAGGAGAAGAAAATGCAAACAAGTAAAAAATTTATTTTAGTTTTTCTTTTAGGCGCTGTCTTGGTATTTTTTGGCTGTGCTCACAACCTTAGCACGGACGTTATCCAATTGCAAGATCAGGTGAAGCAAAAAGAAAAAGTGATAAAATCGCTGGAGTCAAACAACAAAGATAAGGACCAAACTATTGTGCAATATAAGGAAGCGCTGGAAAAACAATCCAAGCTTACCTCAGAAGCTGATATGCGGGCCAAGTCGCCTGTTGTAGCTCCATTGCTGCCAACTGATGCAAAGGCTGGTGAATGCTATGCCAGAGTTTATGTGCCACCGACTTATAAAACCGTAACCGAAGAGCGTTTGAAGCGAGCCGCCTCAGAGCGCCTTGAGGTGATCCCGGCTGAGTATGAATGGGTAGAGGAAAAAGTTCTGGTCAAGCAGGCGTCTCAGCGTCTAGAGACCATTCCGGCCGAGTATGGATGGGAAGAAGAACAAGTTCTCGTTAAAGAGGCATCTTACGAGATGCAGGACGTTCCCGCCACGTACGATTGGGTTGAAGAACAAGTCCTGGTTAAGCCGGCAGAGACAGTATGGAAAAAAGGAAGGGGGCTCACAGAGAAAATTGATAACACCACAGGTGAAATTATGTGCCTTGTGGAGACACCGGCCGTATATAAGACCGTAAAAAAGAAGGTTATGGTTACCCCTCCAACAACCCGCAGGACAGAGATTCCGGCCGAGTACGAAACAGTTAAAAAGAAAGTCATGGTGAAGGCTCCCACAACCCTGACGATCGAGATACCAGCCGAGTATAAAACAATCAAAGTCAGGAAGCTGGTTACCCCTCCAAAGGAAAAGCGCATTGCCATTCCCGAAGAATACCAGACCATCACAAAGACGGAACAGGTTACCGACGGCAGGATGGAGTGGAGAAGGGTTCTGTGTGAAACCAATATGAGTCGTGATGTGATTAAACAAATCCAGAAGGCGCTTCAGGATGCCGGCCATGATCCCAAGTATATAGATGGTGTCATCGGTTGGCGAACAACTGACGCTATCAAGGCCTATCAGAAGGAAAAAGGGCTCGCAGTAGGTAGCTTAACTTATGAAACCATAAAGAGTTTGGGAATCAAGCTTGCCGGATAAGTAATAACGATCAACAGAAAAGGAGAGATTAATATGAAACAATTTATTCTGCTGCTGGGGATAATCTGCTTTGTTGGTCTCTTTGGGTGTGGACAGGGCGAAAAAAGTAAGCAAACCACTCAAAGAGAATCTAAGGAAGCTGTTGAGGCTGCAAAAGAGAAAGCCGGAACGGCCGTTGAAACGGTAAAAGAACAGACTGAAGAAGCTGTTGAAGTTGCTAAAGAGAAGAC
>JBARSG010000407.1:0-4521 GCA_049644625.1 Desulfobacterales bacterium
CTGTTGATTAATGAGGATTTTCGTTCAAGATCAAGGCATGCGAAAAAAATAACCACAGGCATATATTTGATATTCCGAGGATTATTTTTTGAGCATAACACAGAGATTGTGCGAAAAGACCATTAATCAACAGACTCATCCATGTAACTCTGTATCTCTCTGGTTATCCTCTTAGCTTTTTATCCAACCGGCATAATAAGAAACGGAAAATTTTTATCCCGCAGATGAAGGAGAATTCCATGGAACAGGTTGCCGCCCCACCGGAAGATGAAACGTCAAAAGCCCTTGAAATTATCCAAAACAGCGAATACGACCCCAACCATTTGGTAAAAATTCTTCAGGAAATACAAGCAGAGCTCGGTTATGTGCCGGAAACCGCCCAGAGACTCATTGCCAGGAAAATGAATACGCCTATGAGCCATATTTATGGCATATTGAGTTTCTATAATTTCTTCCGACTGTTTCCTCCGGGCAGGCACAGGGTGAATGTATGCCTTGGGACGGCCTGCTACGTCAAAGGCTCCAGGAACATTTTGAAGGAAATCACTTCCCGGTATGAACTCGAACCCGGTCAGACTACAGGCGACAGGAGATTTTCACTCGATATCGTAAGATGTGTGGGATGTTGCGCCATTGGACCGGTCATGACGGTCAACGATAGAGTTTATGGGGGGATGAAACCCGGGAAAGTAAAAACTGTCCTTAGGGAATATAAATAGAGGTGCTATCATGACAATTAAATCCACCAATGACCTTTTGGCCCTTAAGGAAAAAATCGAAAAAGAGAAATCCGAACTTTCCAAAAAAACACGGGTGATCGTCTACCAGGGGACCTGTGGATTCGCCTCCGGAGCACATGAGGTTTTAGAAGCTCTCAATAAAGAATTAGACACAAGAAGTCTTACGGATGTCGCCGTCCTGGAACATTCGTGCATGGGGTGCTGCTACCTCGAACCTTATATGAGCGTGACGGACACAGAGGGCACCTACACCCTCTATGGATACCTCACCGCAGAAAAGGTGAAACAGATTGTGGAAACGCATCTTATGGGAGAGGAAGTGGTTCAGGAATACATGGTGGACATCAATACGCCGTTCTTCAGCCGCCAGGAAAAAAGGATCACGGAATTACTCGGAAAAATCAATCCTTTCAGGATTGAAGACTACATTTTTTACGATGGGTATCAGGGACTTTCCAAGGCCTTGGGAATGAAACAGACAGACGTGATAAAAGAGGTCACAAGTTCAGGATTGAAAGGAAGAGGCGGCGCCGGTTTTCCCACAGGTGTAAAATGGAATTTTGCATACAACACAGAATCGAATCAAAAATACATGGTTTGTAATGCTGATGAAGGGGACCCGGGCGCCTACATGAACAGGGCCGAACTGGAGGGGAACCCGCATGCGGTATTGGAAGGGATGGCAATCGGGGGATATGCCATTGGCGCGAACAAAGGCTACATTTACGTGAGAGCGGAGTATCCCCTGGCCGTAGAAATACTCAATGCGGCCATTACCCAGGCCAGAGCGTACGGTCTCCTTGGAAAAGGAATTCTGGGAACATCTTTTGAGTTTGACATAGAACTGTTCCTGGGTTCCGGGGCTTTTGTCTGCGGTGAAGAGACCGCTCTTCTGGCATCTTTGGAGCAAAAAAGAGGCAATCCCAGGCCCAGGCCCCCATTTCCTGCAACCCAAGGACTTTTTGGCAAGCCCACAGTAATCAACAACGTGGGGACACTGTCTAACCTGCCGCTTATTATGTGCAAAGGTGCCGAATGGTGGAGTTCCATTGGCTCTGAAACCACAAAAGGGACCAAGGTTTTCTCCCTGACCGGCCAAATTGTTCAAAGCGGTTTGATCGAAGTCCCCATGGGAATTTCATTGGGTGAAGTTGTATTCGACCTGGGAGGCGGGATACCCGGCGGCAAAAAATTCAAAGCCGTACAGCTCGGCGGTCCCTCCGGAGGATGCGTCCCCGCCGAACATCTTAACATTCCCATCGATTACGAATCCCTCCAGGACATCGGATGCATCATGGGATCCGGAGCCATGGTGGTTCTGGATGAAGATGCCTGCATGGTGGATACGGCAAGATTCTTTCTGGAATTTGATGCAGACGAATCTTGCGGACAGTGCGTCCCTTGCCGGCGGGGCCTTCCGTTGATGACCCATATCCTGGAAAAAATCACAGAGGGAAACGGTGAAATCAAAGATTTAGAGACCCTGAAAGACATCGCAACATGCATGCAAAAAACGTCTCTTTGCGCTCTGGGTCAGACCGCAGCCAGCCCGACTCTCAGCACAATTCGCCATTTCAGGGAAGAATATGAAGCCCACATTATTGAAAAAAGATGTCCGGCCGGGGTGTGTGCCGCTCTGTTCAAGACCACATGCCGGAATGCCTGTCCAATAAACCAGGATATCCCTGCCTATATGGCGCTTGCAAGAGAAGGCAAGCTTGAGGAAGCCTACAAGGTCATCAAGCAAACCAACCCCCTGCCTCTGGTTCTCGGAAGAGTATGCCACCATCCTTGCGAAGAAAAATGTGACCGGGGAAAGCTCGATGAACCCTTAGCCATTCGAGAGGTCAAAAGATTGGTCGCAGACTACGCCTATAAAAACAACATTGAGTACCGTCCGCCCAAACGAGCGCAAAGAAAAGAGAAAATAGCCATTGTGGGTTCGGGTCCTGCAGGACTTGCGGCGGCTTATGATCTCAGTATAGAAGGCTTCGGGGTTACTGTTTTTGAAGCCCTTCCGGTTGCGGGAGGGATGCTTGCGGTGGGGATCCCGGAATACCGGTTGCCCAAAAAATTACTTGAGCATGATATCGAACAAATAAGAAAAATGGGCGTTGAAATCAGGCTAAACACCCGAATCGATAATATTGACGATCTATTTGCCAGGGACTACAAGGCCATATTCTTGGCCATGGGTGCTCATGGAGAGAGAAGGATGAACATCCCGGGAGAAGAACTCGGAGGTGTGTTCTGGGGCACGGAATTTCTGAAAGATCTCCACTCGGGCCAAAGCGTTGATCTCGGAAAAAAGGTCATCGTGGTGGGCGGAGGCAACAGTGCGGTCGATTGCGCGCGTGTGGCCAGACGCATGGGAGCGGAGGTGACAATTCTCTATCGCAGAGAAAAGCACGATATGCCGGCCATCCCGGAAGATATCGAGGCCGCTGAGAAGGAAGGGGTGCACATTGACTGTCTTAGCGTTCCAGTGGAAATTATCGGGAACGGCCGTGTTCAAAAGATCAAATGTCGTCGTATGGAGCTTGAGGAATTCGACGCAAGCTGCAGGAGGATCCCTTGTGATCTTAAGGATTCCGAATATATCATCGAAGCGGACAGCCTCATCGAGTCGATCGGACAATTTCCGGAAACCGAATTTTTGAGTGTTCGAACAACACGAGGCGGAAAGCTTGACGTGGATTCCCTGAGTTTGTCCACGGACAGGGAAGGGGTTTTTGGTGGCGGCGATGCCGTTACCGGGCCGCTGACCGTTGTGGACGCCATGGCCCACGGTCAAAGAGCGGCCTGCTCCATCAGACGTTACCTGGATGGTGAATCCCTGCAAAGGATTCCAACCCGGGTTGACCCGGAAAAGTACCATGTTCCCTTTGCACCCGAGGAAGAAGAATATGAAGAAAAACCCAGAATGCGATTAAAAGAAGCAGACCTGAGCGTGAGGACCAGCACTTTTGAGGAAACCCTCAAAACTTACTCAAAAGAAGAAGCCATGGAAGAGGCGGGACGATGTCTCCGCTGTGACGCAGGGAGGTAAATGAGATGGTTTATGTCAATATCAACGGCAAGGATTTTGAAGCTGCGGAAGGTTCTAATCTGCTGGATGTCTGTGAAGATAACGGGATCCATATACCGCATTTGTGTCACAAAAAGGGGCTGAACCCTGTGGGGGTTTGCCGTCTTTGTCTGGTGAAAGCTTCAGGAATGCGAGGTCTGGTTCCGGCCTGTAGTACAAAGGTCACGCAAGGAATGCAAGTAATTACGCACGATGAGGAGATCAACGCACTCCGCCGCCTGAACCTGGAAATGCTGTTATCCGAACATGAACACAACTGCCTTGTCTGTGAAAGCAACGGGAAATGCGAACTGCAAAATTTGGTCTACGAGTTCGGGATCGACCAGGTGCGTTTCCCCATCAATAAAGAAACAAAGCCTGTGGACGACTCAAGCGAGGTTATCGTAAGGGATCCAAACAAATGCATCCTCTGTGGCAGATGCGTTCGTGCCTGTCGGGAAATTGCCTGCAAAAATATTTTGGAATTTACCGATCGCGGTCCGGCACTGGCTATAGGCGCCGGGCTTAACGAACCTCTGGGCTTTACGGAGTGTGCTTCCTGCGGGGCTTGTTTGCAGGCCTGCCCCACAGGAGCACTGACTGAAAAACATGCTCACTTTCAGGGGAGAAACTGGGAGTTCCATAAGGTCAGAACAACCTGCCCCCACTGTGGCGGGGGGTGTCAGATGGAGCTGTGGACCAAAGACAAAAAGG
>JBARSG010000408.1:0-2686 GCA_049644625.1 Desulfobacterales bacterium
CCCCAATACGTCATCCCTGATCGCGCTATATCTCGAGCGTGAAGGTTTCCGAGCCATGACTGCCAACGACGGTGAGCAAGGTCTGTCCTTGGCAGATCAGCATTCGCCGGATCTCGTCATCCTGGACCTGATGCTTCCGAAAATTGACGGGTGGGAGGTCTGCCGGCGCCTCCAGCAACAATCACGAGTGCCTGTCATCATGCTTACGGCTCGCGGCGAGGAAATCGACCGGGTCGCCGGACTTACACTGGGCGCTGACGATTATGTTGTCAAACCCTTTAGCCCTCGGGAGTTGGTGGCCCGAGTAAAGTCCGTCCTTAGGAGGAGTCAAACTGCCAGTGCCGGCAGCAAAAAAATCCTATCTCACGGGAAAGTTATTCTTGATTTGGAAAAACGTCGCCTCAGTGTCAGAAACAATCAAGTATTCCTCACTCCTCATGAATATAATCTTTTGAAAGCACTCATGAAGAGACCTGGTCGCACCTTTACCCGGGATGAGCTCCTGAATCGCCTTTATCCACAGGGCGACACCACCGTGATTGACCGGGTGGTGGATGTTCACATCGGAAAACTCAGACAAAAAATTGAACCGGATCCTTCCGATCCAACATACATCCTTACGGTGCGGGGGATCGGCTACCAATTTACCGATCAGCCGCTCCTTAACGATAAAGGAACATCTTGATGAGATCCTACCTGATCCTGAAGCTTCTTGCCATACACCTGGCGGTTATCGGATTTGTGATGATTATCGTGTGGCTCTCTATCGACACCCTGGCCGCAGGTTATTTTGTCACTCTTATGGAAAAGTATAACATCTCTCCGGAACCGGCCCATGCCATGTTTATCAGCGCAGTCCACCGTTATCTTGTATGGGCTTTTGTCGGAGCCATGGCACTTGCCGTTGTGCTCAGTTTTTTTTTGATGCGAAAGGTTCTTGCGCCCCTAACGCGAATGAATACAACGACACGGCAAATTGCTGCAGGCGACTTTACCGCGCGCGTGACGGTGGACACCAGGGATGAAGTGGGATACCTGGCCCGAGCTTTTAACCGAATGGCTGAAAGTTTAGAGGAAATCGAACGCCTGCGGCGAACGCTTATGATCGACGTGGCGCACGAGCTTCGAACACCGCTGACCAATATTCGTGGATATCTTGAAGCACTCAACGACCGTGTGCTCCCCCCTTCCGACAAAACCTTCTCTTTGCTACAGGATGAAACCTTGCGTCTGGTTCAACTCGTAGAAGATGTGCTCCAGCTTGCCCGAGCTGACGCTTCTCATGGAAATCTGAAGTTTGAGAGAACAGACCTGAAGGAGATGATAGATACCACGGTTAAAAGCTTTTTACGGCAAATATCTCAAAAATCCGTCACGATGAATGTCCATATACCGGAAAAGAGCCCGACGGTATCTTTGGATAAGGATCGAATTGCCCGTGTGATCCGAAACCTGACCGACAACGCCGTGAGATACGCACCTGAAAAAGATGACATACAGATTCGCATTGAATCAGATCCCCGGAAGGTCAGAATTGAATTTATCAATAAAGGCGGAGACCTCACTTCCGAAGATCTTCCCTACATTTTCGAGCGATTTTACCGGGGGGAAAAATCCCGTTCTCGACAACACGGTGGCGCCGGTATCGGGCTGGCCATCGTAAAAGAACTGGTTGAGGCTCACCAGGGAACCGTAGGGGCTGAACTGACAAACGGTCGTTTTCGGATCTGGTTTGAACTGCCGAAAAATCCGCTATATCCATAAAACTGAGCCCCAAATCTTTCAAAATCCATATTGATGACCTCGTAAATCTTTACCTAATCTTTACATTCTCTTTATGCAATCTTTAAATTGCTGTCTTATCTTCTATTCAAAGCAAACAGATGCTTGAATTTAAACAAGGAGGTATATATTATGAAAATTATTTCTATTTTAGCTATTTCGCTGACAATGGTTTTGTTCTGCGTTTATCAAGCAATAAGCATGGACAAAAAAATAGATGAATCTGTGATGGAACTATCTGAAAACACTCGAACCGCCGTATTTGCAGGCGGTTGCTTCTGGTGCACGGAATCCGATTTTGAAAAGGTAACCGGTGTGATTGAAGTCCTATCCGGATATACCGGGGGGCATGATGACCACCCCACCTACAAAGAGGTCTCGGCAGGTCGAACCGGACATATGGAGGCTGTTCAGGTAATTTACGATCCAACCCGTATTACTTATGAAGAGCTGCTCGATGTGTTCTGGCGTCATGTGGACCCCACGGATCCCGGCGGACAGTTCGTGGACCGGGGCTCACAATACCGGAGCGCCATCTTCTATGCCGATGAAAAGGAACGGCAACTGGCTGAAGCTTCTAAAAAAAGATTGGCAAATTCCGGGCCGTTTACCAAGCCCATTGTAACGGACATTCTCCCGTTAGGTACTTTTTATAAAGCAGAAGACTATCACCAGGATTATCATAAGAAAAATCCACTCCGTTACAAATGGTACCGTTCCGGTTCAGGTCGGGATAAATTTTTGAAAAAGACCTGGGCGGGTATGAAAACAGACATGAAGGATGAAATGGAGAAGTCTAAAATGACTGACAAGGAAATGATGGATAACGGCAATGCCGATATGAAAAAGAACCGCATGGACTCGAATAAATCCGGCATGATGTACAATATCCCCGGCCAAATGG
>JBARSG010000409.1:0-2214 GCA_049644625.1 Desulfobacterales bacterium
GCCGGCCAAAACCAAATTAACACAAAGAAAACCCGAATTGAAAACAGGTCCAAAGAAAAAATCCGGCCGAACTCCATCTGAAAAGACCGGATTGAAAAAAACCGCAAAATCACATGTTGTCAAAACACGCAAAAAAAAGCCGGATAAAAAATCTCCTGCCAAAAGTAAAACCGCAGGGAACACAGATACTGCGCAGATCCTTAATATTATCATGCGGTCAAGAAAAGGCGTTGATGTTGCCATTCTGAAACAAAAAACCGGTTTCGATGAGAAAAAAATCCGGAACTTGATCTATAAAGCTCACAAAGAGGGCATCATCAGGCGAGCAGGACGGGGAATCTGCCTGGGAACGAAAAACCGCAGATAATATTAATAGAATAACCCTTTGCTCCCTCTTCGCCCTCACCACATCAATGGGATTATGATGCGCCGACAGCAAGATCTAAGTGACATTAATCAAAACCTCATTGCAAAATCAGCATCCTGGGTACTGACCGGGAATATTCCTCAGGCATTCCGCCGTTATCTGGGAAGATAGCCATTCCAAAACCTGACTTGCTCTCTTGAGATTTTTTCTATATGAAAGGGATTAATCGGGGTTACGATTTGGAAATCAAATCATCAATACAATTTAACTAATACTGATTGAATGTTCGAAACGAAATCTTCAATGATATTGGTGTTATGCGGATGCAAGATTGATGCAAGACATCTTGAATTTAATGGACATGGTTCCTGATTCACTTCTTTTACATGTGTTTGGTTATTAAGTCGAAAGACTGATTTTAATACCTTCTGCTTCAAAACATGCTATTGCTAGCTGCAAAGTATTATAATCCACCTCAATATCATTCCAACCCAAGAACTGAAGCTGTCTATTTGCTTTTAAATGATTCATTTTGGAATCAGTAGCAATACAGATTCTCATGCTCCTGATAAAACTTGGAATGGTGTCTTTTTCTAACCCTTTCGCCCCCAAGCGGTCTACTAACATTTGCTTAAATTTACTTATAGAATTCATCTCCACCAACCTTTTAGAAAGTGTAGCCCAAACTAAAAGCCATTCTAATCTTCGTATCAGCTTAGTTTTTTTTACGTTGAAAAACTGGTTCCACAAAAAAATAGCGTCACTCCCCTTATTTAAAGTAAAATAGAGGAAGTTGGACTGGGAAGAAACTTTACAACAATCAATGGTAAGAAATTGAGGAATATTTCTGGAAGGAAAATATCTCTTACATATGACAAGAAACCTTCAAAAATACGATATGGTCAATTAATACATGATTTCGATAAGATTTGTCAACAATTATTATCGATGAAATGAAAATAAAGAAATTGTTAACTAGAGATGGCATCTTTGAAATAGTTAGCCAATAGCAGGCGTTGCAGCGGCGAAGCTTTTACCCTTGTTGCCGGAGAAGACAAGGATATGGTGTGCTCCATCAATCGAATCATCGGTTCTGAGATCGAGCAACGCATCTTATCAACTTTTGACTATGAATCACCAGCGCCTAATCGTGAAGGCCGCTCGCAGTGGATAGGAAAACCGCAACGGAAATTATCCGGAGTGAAAAAGAGTCGGAACAAAACGAAGTCACTCTCGAAGTTTTTTATTTAGACAACACCTTACTGAATATAGAGAAAAGACGGGGGATATGGCTATCCCCCTAGGGTAATGTAGCCGCTATTAGTGCAGACTCTTGACGTCACTATAAAAGCCAGCTGCCAGATGTATTTTTCAACAATATAGAATTTAAGGATAATTATCCTAAACGTAACGTTTACTTGTCATTTAAAATTAAACAATACCAGAAGGATGTTTCAAACACTTTCTTATTCTTGACACCACAATATATGGGACCGTCGAAATAGACTTGATTCCTTTTTACTGCTATGAAAATGTAAATATCAAAGATATAAAATTTTTGTGATATCTTTTTTTCAATAGAGGCAAATCTATTTTATATGGTTTGTCTTTTTTGGTTTTTTGTGGACATAATGCGATTAATCGACATAAATTGACTTCGGGTTAGGGTTTTGTCAAAATAGATGAATCCTGCAATATTTTATAGGTGAAAAGATGGGAAAAATATTTGATGGTAAAAAGAAGTTAAAATTGGGCACTGAAAAGAATCCCGCTATTGTTAATGTCAACACAAAGAAAAGAATGAAAGAAGTCGCAAAGATTTTTGAAAAAAATGACTGGAAATATAC
>JBARSG010000410.1:0-3901 GCA_049644625.1 Desulfobacterales bacterium
TGCTCCGTGCCATCGGTGTAGATGAGGGAAGTTTCCGGTTCATCGTTCTGGTTAAAGACCGTATCGGAATTGTGGCTGAGGTTTCGAAACTCCTTAAGGAGCAACAGATTAGTATCAAAAGTCTGGTTACCTGGCCGGAGAAAAAGTTCCCGGGCATTTATCAGCTCATTATGAGGGTGGCTGCTGAAGATGGGGATAAAGCGATCTCTGTATTAACCGAAGGCGGCTTTAAAGTTCTAACAGAATACATCAAGGACCTGACGCCGTACCTGCCAAATCAGTAGCCTGTATTTATTATACAACTTGGGATAAAATATTTTGATTATTCCGGCATATTGGGCCAGGTTGTGTAAATTCCCTGATAATTTTTCAGCGTATATTCTTTTTCATTCTTTTTGATGATGTAATAATCCGGCATTAACGGAATCTTGCCGATATTGGTGGCAATAACATACATAGGCTGGGCCAGGCCTGTGGTATGACCCTGCAGTGCATCTCGAATAAGTTCAGCCCCCTTTTCAACCGGTGTCCGAAAATGATCGATTCCCGGTGCCGGCTCACAGTAAAAAACATAGTAAGGACGGATGCGAACCGCTAAAAGCTTTTGATGAAGCTTCCTAAACGTTTCCACGTCATCATTAATCCCCTTTAACAAGACCGCCTGGTTGCCCACGTTGACTCCGCATGATAGGAGGTCGAAAACAGCTCTTGCCGTCTTTTCCGTAATTTCTTTGGGATGATTACATTGGGTATTCACCCAGATTGGCACCCGATGATAGCTGCTCAAAACCTTTTTGAGACCGTCGGTAATTCGATGGGGCAAAACAATCGGTGTGCGGGTGCCAAAGCGAATCATCTCTACATGGAGAATTTCTCGCAGCCTGCGAATAAGATATTCAATCTTTTGGTCTGAAAGTATGAAAGGGTCACCGCCGGTAATGAGAACATCCCGAATCTCCTCATGTTCACGGATCCATTCCAGGCCCTCTTCCAAATCAAAGCGAAGCTTAAGATCTCGGTCAACCACAAGTTCTTTACGAAAACAATGACGGCAGTAAGTTGCACAGATATCGGTAACGGTGAAGGCTATGCGGTCATGATACTGCCTGGCAATACAGTCGGGTCTGATCTCCTCGGTATCACGATTTTCTTCCCAGATCAGGTAGTTGGGAATTCCATATCGATTCTCAGTCTCTTTCATAGAGGGAATAACCTGTTTTCGTATGGGACAATCAGGGGCATTCGGATCCATTAAAGAAGCAAAATAAGGAGTTGTCCCCCATTTCGTATTTAGAGTCGTTATGGCCTCTTCTTCTCCCGAGGAGACGTTGACAACTGCCTTCAGCCTATCAAGTGTATTAACGCTGTTTTGGAGTTGTTCGACCCATTCTTCCATTATGTGTTCCTCCTATATACTAAGATAGCAATCCAGTTCTTTTAGTTTCTTAATTGTGAATTTCGTGCTTTTTGTGGCAAAACTTTTTTCTTCTCGCCATCAAGGCACCAAGACACTAAGAAAGAATAACAAAATAAAATCCTTCGTGTCGTTGTACCTTGGTGGCAAACATTTCTTGGTTCCGGCTTGTCCGGGTTAGGATAATAAAGTAGGATGGATTTGGAAAAGAAATGCTGCCGGCGGGTAAAATTTATGCGGGTGGAGTGAATCTTTAACAATTTTTTGTCATTATTCAGCCCTGGATCTTTCTTCCCGATTCTTCAGGATCTCAATTGTGTCTGAGATCTCCTGTATAGAAACCCCCTGACGAAGCTTCTCCATCCTGCCCATTATCTTGGCAAATCGACTACTTTCTGCCGCACTGATCCATTCAAGCTGGAGCCGTTCGGGTCTGATTCCCAGTTTTTCCATTTTTTTGCGTATTTTTTTAACTCTTTTTTCGGTCCAGCGGTTGGCATCAATATAATGACAGTCCCCAATATGGCACCCGCTTACCAGAACAACCGGCGCACCGTTAAGAAAGCCGTTTAAGATAAATTTTTCGTCAACTCGCCCTGAGCACATGGTCCGGATAATCCGCACGTTTGAGGGATATTGAAGACGTGAGACCCCCGCGTAATCAGCGCCGGCATATGAACACCAGTTGCAGGCAAATACCAGAATCTTTTCTTTAGAACTTTTTTCGAGCATAGAATCGATTTGGTTGTTAATCTGGTCGTCTGTAAAATGGTTCATAACGATGGCGTCATAAGGGCATTCCGCGGCACACGTGCCGCAGCCGGCACATGCTGCCGTATTCACGACATAGGGTGTCTTTTTTCTGATACCCTTTGTAATTGCATTATAGGGACAAACTTCAGCACACGTGCCGCACGCCGTGCACTTTTCGGGATCTATTTCTGAAGTAATCGGTTCTGTATAAATTTCTCCTTTATGCATCAGACGAATGGCGCGGACCGCGGCCGCTGAAGCCTGTGTAACGCTTTCTTTGATGTCCTTGGGACTCTCGGCGCATCCGGCATAAAAAATTCCTCGAGAAGCAGCATCAACCGGTTGGAGTTTCGGATGAGCTTCCAGGAAAAAACCGTCAGGGGTTAGCTGAAGCCCCAGCATTTCTTGGAGCCGCCGGGTACTTTTGGCCTGTTTCATCCCGAGAGCTAAGACGAGCATTTCAAGATCAAAAAATTCCAGCCTGCCGGTGACCGTATTTTCGACCGCAACCCGCATGCTGTGATCCGGCAGCTCTTCAACGTTGCCCGGCAAACCTCTCAGGTAATGCACTCCCAGACGACGGCTACGCATAAAGAGATCTTCGAATCCTTTGCCAAAGGCACGAATATCGATATAAAAAACCTTTATGTCAATATCGGGGTAATGTTCTTTGAGTACCAGTGTGCTTTTTATGGTGTTCATACAGCAGGTATTTGAGCAATAACTGCTCCCTTTCCTGGCAGACCGTGAGCCCACACACTGGATAAAGCCCACGGATTTAGGAAGTCTTCTGTCTGTGGGGCGAATCAGTTTTCCTTTGGTAGGCCCCCCGGCATTGATAAGGCGTTCAAATTCAAGACTGGTAAGGACATTTTCGAATCTTGTATATCCGTATTCGTCAAGTTCAGTGGGATCATAAGGCTCCATTCCGGTCGCAACGACGATTGATCCCACACTTTCCAAGATTTCATCATCAGACATGTGAAAATTGATGCACCCCTTTTCACAGGCTTCGAGACATTTTGCGCAAACCACCGGGTTGTGTCCCAAGCATTCATTTATATTGACGACATAGGCCGAGGGGACAGCCTGGGGAAAAGGGGTGAAAATGGCCTTGCGCGATGATAAGCCCAGGTTGAACTCGTCGGGACGAACTACGGGGCAAGCCGTAGCGCAGTCACCACACGCCGTGCAATCTTCCTCTGACACATAACGAGCCTTTTTTAATATCTTTATATCAAAGTTGCCCACATAACCTTTAACATCCACTATTTCGCTCAGGGTGTAGAGTTTTATCAGAGGATGTCGACCGACATCCGTCATCTTAGGACCCAGAATTCAGATGGAACAGTCCATGGTAGGAAAGGTCTTGTCAAGCTGGGCCATGGTTCCGCCGATGGAAGCATTTTTTTCCACCAGAACAACCTCATAACCGTTGTCTGCAAGATCAAGGGAAGCCTGGATGCCGGCAATACCTCCGCCGATGACCAGGGTTCGTTTGGTAAGGGGCAGCTTTTCCTCTTCAAGCGGCCGGAGCAAGCGTGCCCGGGAGATGGCCATTTTTACAAGATCTTCAGCCTTTTGTGTTGCTGCATCAGGTTCATTCAAATGGACCCAGCTGCATTGCTCACGGAGATTGGCCATCTCCAAAAGATAAGGATTAAGACCGGCAGATTGCATCATCTGTCGAAAAGTGGGTTCATGAAGTCTCGGTGAACACGAGGCAACGACAAT
>JBARSG010000411.1:0-1631 GCA_049644625.1 Desulfobacterales bacterium
CGCCAAGGTTTTCCACGGATAGCAACATTAGACCACCGCCTCTTTGCCCAGATAGGCCTCAATTACTTTGGGATCATTCTGAATTTCTTCGGGTGTGCCATGGGCAATAACCCGGCCGAAGTCGAGGGTCTGAATGATCTGGCAAAGTTCCATTACCATTTTCAACCGGTGCTCGATGAGAAAAATGGCCAGCCCCAGCTCTTTATGGACACGGCGGATTATCTCCATCATCTGAACCAGTTCTTCCGGATTCATCCCGGCGGTGGGTTCATCTAAAAACAGTATTTTGGGTTCCGTAGCCAGTGCCCGGGCCATTTCAACTCTTCGCTGATCACCGTATGGCAGATTGGTTACCACCTGATCTGCAAGATGGTCTACTCCCACGATTTTCAAAAGATTATAAGCTTTGGCCTCGATCTCTGCTTCTTGTTTGTATCGCCGGGGAGTACCGAAAAACGCTCCTATCAGGCCGTAGCTGATCTTTGAATAGCGGGCCATTTTGACATGCTCCAGGACGGTCATGTGTCGCCACAGTTGTAAGTTCTGGAAGGTTCTACCGATGCCCATGGACGCAATCCGGTGAGGTTGGAGACCGGTTATTCTGGCGCCGCCCAGATAAATATCACCTTGAGTAGGCTTATAGATACCGGTAATGAGATTAAAAATCGTGGTTTTGCCTGCGCCGTTGGGTCCGATCAGACCTCTGATCTGGCCGGCTTCAATCTCCAGATCGTAGTTGTTGACAGCCCGCAACCCGCCAAAGTCGTGGCTCATTTTTTCAACCCGAAGCAGCAGCATCCCAACCTTCTTTTTCCGGCATGGGTTTGGGTTTGAGCAGATTCATCACATTAAATTCCTTGAAGGCGATAAGGCCTGTTGGGCGATAAATCATCACCAGAATCAGCAAGAGTGGAATAATAATCCATTTGAAAATCTCCAGCGGACGCAAGGCTTCACTGAGCAGACTCAAGCTTACGGCGCCGACAATCGATCCGTAAACAGAGTTCAGCCCTCCAAAGTAAACCATTGCCAAAACTTCGGCAAGTTTTTGAAGACCGAAGGTGCCGGGATTCACATATCTGAGGACATGGGCAAAGAGTCCGCCGGCCACGCCGGCCCAGAAGGCTGCAAACAAAAACGCCACGATTTTTGTGTGTCTGGTGTTGACGGTCATGGCATTTGCCGCCATTTCATCGTCTCGCACCGCATTGAGCGCCTTGCCCAGGGTGGATCGCACAAAATTGTTGATGTTCCAAATACAGGCCACGGTCCATAAAAACACCGAGGGCAAACTGGCATAGTCCGGCTGGCTGCTTAACCCCCTTGGACCGCCGACGATCTCTAGGTTTTCGATCATACTTTTGACGATAAACATAAATGCCAATGAGATAATGGCCAGATAATCCCCTCTGGTCCTGAAAGAAGGTATGGCAACACAAAGTGCGCCCAGAGCCGCTACCATACCCCCAATGATTAAGGCAACGGGAAACATGAACGGTCCCAGAGCGGAAGGCAGAATCGCAGTGCCGAAGAGTTTGTCGTTTACAAACAAAAGCACGGTAACTACCGAGGCTGCATATGCGCCTAATGCCATGAAACCGGGGTGCGAGCAGGAGAATTCACCCATATAG